>JAYTFO010000443.1:0-15537 GCA_043734305.1 Acidobacteriota bacterium
ATCGGCGGCGCGGATGAGCTTTCGAAATAGTCCGTAGATTTTCGGGAGGTGGCTGAGTATCTCGGTGATGCCGACGACGGCGAGGTCCTTGGCATCGACGACGATTTCGCATCCGGCTGCGCGCATGCGCTCTCCACCGGCGCCGGAGAACGTGAGCGAAGGATCGCGGCGGCGCAACGCTTCGATCAATTGCGCGCCATACATTTCGCCGGAGGCTTCACCGGCGGAGATCAGGATGTGCACGGAAGCAATTGTAAAGGAGGGCCTAATCTCCGAACGAGAAGGAAGGGGCTGTACCAAGACGGCGATGTTTTACGCAGTTCATGCGGCAATCTCCCTGTTGGTTGTCGCGTCGTTGAGTGTTCAATTTTGGACAGACTTGAGGGGGTGGGCAATGTAACAATTTCGTTGTTTTTCGTGCCGTGCAGATCAACTGCCCGCCTGCTTCGGAGACCTACAGGACCATAGTTATGGATACCCATTCCAGCCTTGATCGCGAATCTCTTCAGGAGCTCTTGGCCAACGCATTTGCGGTGCAAGAGAGTCAGATCGATACTCAGTCGCTCGCCGCCGTTGTGGAAATGCAGCGGTTGATCGTGTCGGGCAATCTGGACCTGGAGGGGACGATGCATCTGGTCGCCGATTGTGTACAAAGTGTCTCCCATGCCACCGGAGTCGCCATCGGGCTGCTGAAAGGCGATCAACTGGTGTATCGCGCCGGAAGCGGAAGTGCCGCAGATTGTCCAGGGAGACAGGTGCAGGCCACATTGAGCGTCTCAGCGGGGACCGGCACGAGCCGCGAGATTCTCCGCGTTGAGGATGCCCGAACCAACAAACGGACGGAGGCGGCGATTTGCCGGCAGTTTGGAGCCAACGCCCTCCTGATCTTGCTGATTTATCACGACGGTGCACCGGCAGGCTTGCTCAAGGTCCTCTTTCGAGAAGCTCACGTCTTCCAGGATCGCGAGGTACGCACCTATCGATTGATGGCCGGCCTGATCGCGGAGGTGATGTGCCATACCGCTCGGGATGAACGGAAAACGAAGATGAAACTCGCGACCGTTCCGCACACGATCGAGCAGACTGGATTTCAAACAAAGAATGCTCCCGGCGATCACAGGTTCGTGCCGGAGCCACCCAGGCAGCATGCGGTCGACCCCTCCGGCGGACCCGCCATGACAGTCGACAGCGAGTTGCCCGCGCCCTGGCATCCAGCCCCGGTAGGGACCAAGATGAGGCACCAACGGAAGCGAGTTCCCGTTTTCAAGTTTCCGTCGAGAGCAGGCGTTCCAGCAGTTGTTGCCGCGCTCGTCATCATCGCTTTCTGGGTTGCCTACAATCGGCACCCAGTCTCGCCATTGGCGGCCTCCGCACAAAAGAGGTCGAGTACTCTGGAGCAGGTGCCCGCAATACCCGCAAAGCCGGGGCCAGGCACGTCCAAACCGCAGACCACGCCAGTTGCGACCGAAAAGGCGAGGGCTGCCGCGAGCAGGTTCCACCGCGTGCCGGTGGGGACGAATGAAGTCGACTACATCGCGGAAGACGTGACAATACGCTACTTTGCACCGAAACCCACAGCCCAGTGGGTACAGGGCGGAGACTCTCAGGTTAATATCGGTGAGGATGTGACAGTGAACCATTTCGCGTCCAAACGAGCGACTGTGGCACCGACACGGTCTGTACCGAGCCCCGCGCAGCCGGAGAGTCGTTCGTTGCCAGGGCGGGAGAAGGCGGGTTCTTCGGCCCTTGCGCGGTGACGACCAGTCACTGCAACGGATCAGCGACAGGGGATCAGTCAAAGAAGTGGTGACCCCGGAGGGACTCGAACCCCCAACCCTCAGATCCGAAGTCTGATGCTCTATCCAATTGAGCTACGGAGCCGTCCTGTAAAACTTTATCACCGCTGCGGAGGTGAATGCTGGTTCCGCGTCTGATATTTTTCCCCTTGCAGTCCAATGTGCGATCATCGCCGAAGTGCTCCCCGGAGAAAAAAAGAGACTCGATGACGAATTTTGCAAATCACCTGGGCCAGCCGATCGGTTTCCCGCTGGACAGTTGGACGCCGCGGCAGCGTCCGCCGCGAACTGCGATGGAAGGGCGATTTTGCCGGGTCGAGCCGATCGATCTGGAACGCCATGCCGCCGATCTGTATGCCGCCAATCGACTGGATGCCGCGGGAGCGAACTGGACTTACCTGGCCTATGGACCGTTCGAGCGACTGGGTGACTATCGGGAGTGGATGACGAAGACCTGTCTTGGAGACGATCCGCGGTTCCACGCGGTGGTGGATCGGGCAACCGGGCGCGCGGTTGGGGTGGCGAGCCTTATGCGGATTGACGAACGGGCAGGCGTGATCGAAGTCGGGCACATTAATTACGCGCCGCCGCTGCAGCGGACTCCGGGCGCGACCGAGGCGATGTATCTCATGATGCGGCGCGTGTTTGACGAACTGGGATATCGCCGCTATGAGTGGAAATGCGATGCAATGAATGGCGCGTCGCGGGCCGCGGCGGCGCGTCTGGGATTTCGCTTTGAGGGAATATTTCGCCAGGCGACGGTGTACAAGGATCGCAATCGGGATACGGCGTGGTTCTCCATCGTGGATGGCGAATGGCCGGCGCTGAAGGCGGCGTTCGAACGCTGGCTGAGTCCGGAGAATTTTGATGAGGGCGGGCGGCAGCGGGAGAGGCTTGCGAGGGTCACGGCGGCCAGTCCCTGAAGAGTCTGTGTGCGAACTCATCTTTCGCCCCGTTGGGGCTTCGTCGTTTTCCACTTTACCCACGGCTTACGCCGTGGGCTGTAATCTTGCGCCGCTTCGCGGCTGTGAACCGTGCCTTCCGCTCCACCGCAACTCCGCAATTCCACTTCTCACACAGACTCTGAAAGGGCGACTGATTCTGGCGGACTTGCGGTATCGCTGAAGCGATACCCTGATACGAAACTGCGTTTCTCAGCAATCTGTTTAGTCGTCCCCGGGGACGCTTACTCCTGACGCGTTCGCGGGCGAAGGCGCCCGCGCCAGACCTGCCACACTCAGTTCCTGGTCTTTGTATTGGAGTTGATAGAGCTTCCAGTAAATGCCGCGCTGGGTTAGTAGTTGCTGGTGCGATCCCATTTCGCGGACGTGGCCTTTGTGCATGACGATGATTTTGTCGGCGCGCTGAATTGTCGAGAGACGGTGCGCGATGATCAGCGAAGTCCGGCCTTCGACCATGCGGTTGAGGGCGTCGCGGACGCGGAATTCGGTTTCGGTATCCACGCTGGAGGTGGCTTCGTCGAGGATGAGAATTTTTGGATCGTGCGCCAGCGCTCGAGCGAATGAGATCAGTTGTTTTTGTCCGGTCGAGAGAGTGGAGCCGCGCTCGCGGACTTCTTCTTTGAATCCGCCGGGCAATGTGCGGATGAAGTCGGCGAGGTTTACTTCTTCGGCGGCGCGTTCGACGTCGGCGTCTTCGATCCCGGCGGTGCCCAGGCGAATGTTGCTGGACACCGTTCCCGAGAAAAGAAACGGATCCTGCAGCACGGTGCCAAAGCGGCTGCGCAAGTCTTTCAGGTCCATGTCTTTGATATCGACGCCGTCGATGCGGATCGCGCCTTTCTGGAGGTCGTAGAAGCGCATCAGGAGAGAGATCAACGTGGTCTTGCCGGCGCCGGTGTGTCCGACTACGGCGATGGTTTCTCCGGGGTCGAGGACGAAACTTACGTCGCGAAGAACCCAGTCGGGGTCGCCAGGGGAAATCGGCGAAATCGCTGCCGACCCTTCGGGTCGGCTTGGACGGGCGAGGGCGCCCGTCCCTACATCGTCATTGGCTGGCACGGTGCGGTAGGCGAACCAGACATGATCGAACTCGACGCGGCCCGGGCCTTGCGGGGTCTTCGGATGAGTGGGCGACGTGACTTCTACCGGCGTGTCGAGCAATTTGAATACGCGCTCGCCGGCGGCCATGGCCGATTGCAGGATGTTGTATTTCTCGCTCAAGTCCTGAATCGGACGGAAGAACCGCTGCGCGTATTGCATGAACGCCACCAGCACGCCAATACTCATCACATTTTCCACAACGTGAACTGTGAAGAAGTGCTTCCAGGAGAATGCAATGGTCAGTGTGGACGCCTTCGCGTGCTGCATCACTCCAATCCCGCCGTACCAGATGATGCCCGCAATCGCTATCGCCGAGAGGATTTCCACGACTGGGTAATACACCGCGTAGGCCAAGATGGCGTCTTTGAACGCCTCCATGTGACTGGCGTTGATGTCGGAAAACTGTTTGAAGGCGCGCTTCTCGCGATTGAAGAGTTGAAGGACGAGCATGCCTGAGACTGCTTCCTGCATGTAGGAGTTAATCCGCGCAATGGCGGTACGGATGCGCCGGTAGGAATCGCGTACCTTGTCGCGGAAAATGCTGGTGGCGTAGACGATGAGCGGGAGGACGGCGAATGTGATTAGAGCCACCTTCCAGTTCATGTCCAGCATGATCGCCAGGATGAAAAAGAGCACGAAGATATCTTCGAAGATCGAGACCACGCCGGCGGTGAACATTTCGTTGAGGGCGTCGACGTCGGTGGTGACGCGTGTGACCAGGCGGCCAACCGGGTTCTTGTCGAAGAAACCGACGTGGATGTGTTGCAAGTGGCGGAAGATCTGTTTGCGCAGATCGAACATCACCTTCTGGCCGGTCCACTGCATGGTGTAGGTCTGGATGTATTCCAGCACGAAGGTGGAGAGCAGGATTCCGATATAGAGGCTGCCGATTTGCGCGATGCCGATGAGCGGCGCGCTGCTGAGGCGGTCGCCGATCCAGGAGTGCGTGTTGGGTGACTTGGCGAGATATTTGTCGATGGCGATTTTGGTGAGGAAAGGGCCGAGGACGTCCGCCACCGACTTGAGCACGATCGCGATCAGCGCGATCGCGACATGCCATTTGTAGGGACGAAGATAGGTGAGCAGCCGCCGCATCAGCCGGCTGTCATACGCTTTGCCTAATACTTCTTCTTCCTGATTGGAGGCCATCGGGCAGAAACGGAACTGAATAAAAGATTACCCTAAATAGATGGCGGAGAGGGTCGACGGGATGGAAAAGGTTGAGGGCGGGCGGGCTCTATCCGCCGGGAAGGCAACGTGGGTTGGGAGGAATGGGCGTCGGGACGGCACTTTTTTCGGCGATGTTGATTTTGAGCCATTGCCGGAGCGGAGCGAGGAGTTTCGTGCCATGGTCTTCCACGGAACTCGACATCGTTTGGTTGAGGATCCGATAGGATTTCCAGGCGGCAATCTTTTGAACTGTCCCGCCACGCGGTATAGCAAGGTGAGTGAGATAGCTATCGCGGGTCATGACTACTTCCACATCCTGATTTTCTTCCGGTTGGTTCACCAGGTCGGGGGCATCGAGAATCGCGCGCAGAGAAGCCAGTTGCGGTGGGGCGAGGGTGCCATCGAGAACCGCGCTGCTCAGGCTCTTGTGGTAATTCTTCGATTGTTTGACCAGATGGTATGCGCCCGACGCGGACACCAACAGACAAGTAACCTCAGGACGGTAATTGACCATGCGGTCGTCGAACATTTGCAGAGTGTAGGTTGCGTGCGGCGGGGCGGGGGCGTTCGCCGGGGGCGCTGCGCTGGTCACGGATTGCTTGCGTTGAGGTGAACTGGGCTGGGCTGGGTTGCGCTGGGCAAATTCAGTTTTGCTCGGCGGAAGGCAGTTATTGCGACCAGCCTCTTCGGAGAGTTCTTTCGCTTTTCTCTTGTTGACGACGTCCAGCCATTTCAGGAGCGGATCCATGACGTCGCGAAAGGGCTCGCGGGATGCCGAGTCTGGGAAGAGGAACTGTTGCCAGTAGCCGGGCCGAATGCCAAGCGCCACGTGGTCGTCGTCGGACTTCAGCATGAGGTCGGGGATGTGCTTTTACTCCAGGTTGAAAAGGCGATCTCCGGAAACAATGTGAATGATGTCGCGTAACTCGGCGGCATTCAGGCTGCCTTCGAATACACGGACCTTCTGCAAAGTGTGACGCTCCACGTGATATTGGCCATTCCCGTTCAGGAGTACGCAGACGGTTTGCTGGTAGGACGCGCGCTCCATACGGAGGAGATAGGCGGTTTCAGTGGGTGCATTACTCTGTGCCTGCGCCCGGTCTGTGAAGTAGAGGCCGAGGAGCAACAGGACAATGTAGGCGTGCCTCATGGTCGCGTATTAGACCATGAAAATCTTCGTACCACTAGAGACTCTCCGATTGCGTCTTTGCTAACGAGGGAACCCGCGATGAAAAAGCGGTCCGCAGCGACTTAAAGCTGCATGCGGCGCTGGTTCTGACGGCAGGGCTGAAGAGGCTGCAGAAAAAGTCGTTTCCAAGCGAAGAGTGCTCACCGCAGCAGCTAAAGCCGGATTCAAAAAAAAGCCTCTATCGCAGCGATAAACCGCTGCGCCACCCAAAAACAAGTGCAACACCGAGTTTTTCCGCAGCCTGTGGAGCCGTGCTCTTCCCAAAACCATCGATGAAATAGCTTCAGGTAACAACGGCGACTAACTAACCCTGCGCAACACCAGCGCCGAGTTCTTCGATCCGAAACCCACGCAGTTACAGACGGCGTGTTCGATCTTCGCTCGACGGCCGATATCCGGGACGTAGTCGAGGTCGCAGGCAGGGTCGGGTTGGTCGAGGTTGATGGTGGGAGGGATGAGATCGTGCTTCATGGCGATGAGAGTGGCGGCTACTCCGGCTGCGCCGGAAGCGCCTTGGGGATGGCCAATCTGCGACTTGAGTGCCGAGGTTGGAATCTTCGCGGCGCGTTTTCCTAAGGCTAGCTTTACGGCTAGGGTTTCGACGCGGTCGTTGAGTTCGGTCGCGGTGCCGTGCAGGTTTACATAGTCCACTTGGTCGGGCGTAGCGCCTGCATCTGCGAGGGCCAGGGTGATCGCGCGGGCCGGTTCTTCGCCATCTTCTCCTAAGCGGACGCGATGATGGGCTTCGCAGGTTGATCCGTATCCAGCTAACTCGGCGTAAATGTGCGCGCCCCGGGATTTCGCGCGTTCGTATTCTTCGAGGAGAAACATCCAGGAGCCTTCGGCGAGGACGAAGCCGCTGCGGTCGGCGGAGAAGGGACGCGATGCGCGCTCGGGAGCGTCGTTCCACAACGGAGTGAGCGCTCGCAGGAGTGTATATGCCTTGACGGTGGCGGGGCTGAGCGGTGCATCGACGCCTCCGGCGAGAATCATTGGTAGAGAGCCGATGCGAATCTGGTCGAGCGCGTAGCCGAGGGCGTCAGTGGACGAAGTGCAGTTGGTTGTGACCACGTGGCTCGGCCCGCGGAATCCGAAGCGCATGGAAATTTCGCTGGAGAGCGTGCCCATGGTGCCGGACGGAATACAGAACACGCTCGCCTGCTTGACGTGTCCGGTGTGCCAGAGGCGATATTGTTCTTCGGTGAATTCCTGCGCGCCGCCGCCGGTGCCGAGGATCACGCCGATCTCGCGCTTTTCATCCTGCGACATGTTCGGCGGATCGAGGCCGGCGTCGGCGATCGCTTCCGCGGATGCTGCCACGGCCAGCGGCACGGATCGCGAGACGTGTTTGCGCTCGCGGGCATCGACCCAGGCAAGTTCGTCGAAGTCCTGAATTTCGCCGGCCACGTGCACAGGGAGGAACGAAGGGTCGAAGCGCGTGATTTTTTTTACGCCCGACGTGCCGGCAAGAATGGCGCGGCAGAAAGCCGGCTTGCCGATGCCGTTGGGGCTGACGACGCCCATCCCGGTGATGACGACACGTTTCATCGTGGCCATAGGGTACATCAGTCTACCCGAGGATTTGTCAAAGAGCTGAGACAAAGTCGCGCGTCCCATAGAATACAGAAGAGAATGAATTTGGGCCTCTACATCTCGGTGCCGTTCTGCCGGACCAAGTGCAGCTACTGCAATTTCGCTTCCGACGTGTTCTCGAAAGGGGCGTACGAAAGTTATGTTGCGCGCGTGCTGGAGGACATCGCGGGCTCGCGGGGCGTGACCTCTTCGCTTGGATGTACGTTGCCGGAGACGGTGGACTCGATTTATCTGGGGGGCGGGACGCCGTCGATTCTTGATACGGAACAGCTGCGGCGGATCTTTGCGGCGGTGCGGGAGCATTTCGCGGTGGCGTCCGATGCGGAGGTTACGGTGGAGTGTGCGCCGGGGACGCTCACGCCGCCGCTGATCGAAACACTGCTTGCGTGCGGAGTGAATCGCGTGAGCCTGGGCGCGCAATCGTTCGTGGACCAGGAGGCGCAGTCGGTAGGGCGTCTGCACACACGCGCTACTGTTCTGGAAGAAATTGCGCGGCTGCGGTCGGCGGGGATCGACAACATCAATGTTGATTTGATTGCCGGGCTGCCGCATCAGACCGCTGAGAGTTGGACGTATTCTCTGCACGAGGCGGTCGCGACCGGGGTTCCTCATGTCAGCGTTTACATGCTGGAGGTGGATGAAGATTCGCGTCTGGGGAGGGAATTGATTGCGGGCGGTACGCGCTATCACGCTCACTTTGTGCCGGATGAAGAGGCGACCGCGGATTTCTATCTAGAGGCTTGCGACTCGCTGCATGCCGCGGGGATCGCGCAGTATGAGATTTCAAATTTCGCGCGCGCTGGATTGGAGTCACGACACAACTTGAAATATTGGACGCGCCAACCGTACTTCGGATTCGGCGTGGACGCTCACTCGATGCTTATTTCTGGCGGTTCGTCGAGTGTGCGGGCAGTTCGTTTTTCTGCGCCTGACTCGCTCGATGCTTACATGAATCATGGGCCGCAGGTGGTGACTCCGGTATCGGAACACGCGGCGTTGGAAGAAAGTTTTTTTCTCGGCCTGCGGCTGAATCGTGGAGTAGACCTGGATTGCGTGCGCGCCGAATTCGGCCGGGAGAGAGTTGCGGTTTGCGAGGCGGCGATTGAGGAATGTGTCCGCGAAGAGTTGCTGGAGCGGCGCGGAACGAAGATTCGCCTCACGGGCCGCGGACGGTTGCTGTCCAACGAAGTGTTTGGGAGGTTTCTGACGGAGGAGAGAACCGTTGGAGCGACGCCTGCCTAGAAGGCGACGGAAAATTTTAGCGCGGACGTATGCACAACGTACAGCGGCGCGAGCAGGCAAGCATTTCGCGGGCGAGGGCGCCCGCGCCACACTACCCAGGACTAGCCCGATCCTGCCATGGCGAGAGTCTTGGGCATCCCTACTCCGAAAATTGGAGTCTCGCTGGGCAGAGCCTGAATGCCGGTTTCTCCAGGTCGAGCCCACACGACGCGGAATTGAGCCCGCTGGGCTTCGTGCTGTACTTCAAGGACTTCACCGGCGTGAAGCTTGGAATGGACGTCGAGCAGCACGGCGCCGGTATCGCTCACGCTGGTGGCTCGAACCAGTTCGGCAAAGGGGCGAGCATGTTTGTCCACGCCCCAGATCTGCACCGATAACTCCATGTCCAGCCTGTGCTCTTTGCGGCGGTCCATAGCCAGCTTTCCGGGAATCTTCGCGATCATAGCGAGGAAGGCGGAGCAGCGAAACGTCACGCAGGTCACCCGGCAGTGATTACCGGGGAGACTGGCTTATGCCGCGAAAAAGGGCTATGGGCGGCCTATTTGTCGGTATTGAAGATGTCGGCGATTACCTTCCATTGCTTGTCCGGCTGCTTTTTCCAGACCACGACATACTTGCCAATTCCGGTGACGACATTTCCCTGAGGGTCGTTGGTCTTCAATTCAAAGGTGCCGACGTCGTAGGCCAGATCGCCCGACTCTGCGACTTCGATTTTGGTGGGAGCGAAGGTGAGTGCGAATCCCGGCAGGGAAGTCAGGTGCGCCCACACTTGCCGAATCTGCTCCTTGCCGGTGGCGATAGGCGCATTGAAAGGAAATGCGGAGGCGTCGTCGGAGTAATACGAAATGGTTTTGTCGACGTCTTTACTCTGTGCAGCGGCGGACCAGTCCTTGTCCAGTTTGCGGATGGCCTGCTCGTCGGGATTCGGATTCGATTTTTGGGCTGGGGAAATAGCGGTGCCAGCCATGAGCAGCAAGGTAACTACGGTCAGTCTGAATTTCATGGGATGCTCCTTGGGTGCGATCGCGTACGTATCCGAGATTGTACAGAAAGAAATCTGGAGTAGAGGCGCGGCTTGCCGCGTCTCTACCAATCAGTTATCCATGGAGCACGAGCCCGGTCCGCGAGGGTCGCCGCAGGAACCGCAGGGGCCGGCCGATCTTGCGGGAGCGGCGCTGCCCTTCGCGGACATGGCAAAAACGGAAAGCTGCGGCGCGAGTTTTTTGCTTTGGCACTTCGGGCAGACAGCTTTGTCTTTTCCTAAGACGAGCGCTTCAAACTCATGCTCGCATTGCTGGCAGATGTATTCGAAGATTGGCATGGGGCAACTCCCGGCGAAAAGTTCTTTCTCGATTTAACATCAGTGGGTGGGATCTCCGCAATCATCCGGGAAGGCAGAGGCGTTCGTGGCGCGGCGTGGGCTGCGCGGCGGGCACGTGCAGACTGTTGCCAGTTTTCTGATGCAGCGCCGTTTCAATTTGCCAGCGCCCGAGGAGCGGTTCATTGAAGTGGCGCCGGGCATCCAGGTGCTTTGCCATTGCCACTGGCAGGCGGATCGAACGAAGCCACTGACGATCATCATTGTGCATGGCCTCGAAGGTTCGAGCGATTCCGGGTACTCACTGGGAGTAGCGGAGAAAGCGCTGGCGGCGGGCATGAACGTCATTCGCTACAATCAGCGCAATTGTGGTGGCACGGATGCGCTGGCGCCGGTGCTGTACCACTCCGGCCTGTCGGACGATGTGGCGGTGGTGGCGCGCGAGTTGATTGAGCGCGATGGCATTTCTCAGCTGGCGCTGGTGGGTTTCTCCATGGGGGGCAACCTGGTTTTGAAACTCGCGGGGGAGTGGGGATTGCGAGAGGATCGGCCGCCGCAATTTCGCGCGGTGGCGGCATGTTGTCCGGCGATGGATCTGGCGGCGTCGGCGGACGCGCTGCACGAACCGGCGAATCGACTGTATGAATTGTTCTTCCTTTTTAGCCTGCGCCGCCGGATGATCCAGAAAGCCAATTTGTTTCCCGGGCACTTCGACGCAGGCCGCATGCGCGGCATGAGAAGCCTACGCGATTTCGATCATCAGATCACGGCTTACTACTGCGGCTTCAGCAGCGCAGACGATTACTATGCGCGATCCTCGGCGTCGAATGTGGTCGACAAGATTACGGTGCCGGCAATGATTCTTCACGCGGCAAATGATCCGTTTATTCGAATCCTCCCGGAGACGCGGCGGAAGATCGGCGCCAATCCGAACATCACTTTCGTCGAGGCTGAAGATGGCGGCCACTGCGCTTTTGTAGGATCGCGCAAAGGCGAGGGCGACGGCTTCTGGGCCGAGAGTCAGATCGTGAATTTCCTGCGCGGAATCTGATGGACGCCGACTTCTCTGTCGAACTTGGACGCGAAGATCCGGTGCTGGATTTTCCGTGGGCTGATCCAGAGGGCAAAGTTGCGTATTTCGATCTGCAACGACAGCCCGAACTGCTGGCGCGGGTGGCGGAAGCGAAACAATTTCCCGAACTCGGTGAATTTCTGCGAACTGTAAATTCCGCGAACAGCATGGTCGAGAGCGCGAAGTGCGATGCATGGGCCACGGAAGAGTTGAGTCCGGAAGAAGAAATCTTCGGCGCGGCGCGCAAATTTGCGAGTTATGTCGACCTGGTGTTTGCGCGCGCGGATCATCGCGATTCTTTTCCACTCCACGAACGGTTTGCGAAACGGCTGGTGGAATTGCTGCGGCGGACTCCGGAAACAGCGTCGTCTGTGGAAGTGTGCGTGCGGCGTGCTTTTTACACCGCAGACGGGAAGACATTTGAGGGTTGCTACTGCACCGTGTACGTGAGCGGCTATGGCGACGACGAGGACAGAGCGCGGCTCAATTGGGAGATTGGGCTCAGGCTGGTTGCGAACGCGGTACTGCAAGTGTCGGCGGCGGGAGTGGAGTGAGGTGCTACAACGCGTTCCCGCTCCTTATCAAGATGACAATCCAGAGGCGGAGTGTTTCTTCACCAGCGCTTTCCAGTTAACCCGCGTGCGCAGCATCGACAGAGCGAGCATCATCAGAAAGATTGCGAGCAGTCCGAACGACGCCGTTCGAATGTCCTGGGATCGTTTCGCCAAGATCGAGACTCGTCCATAGACGAATTCGATATGCACCCAATAGACGAGCAGGGAAGTCTGGCCCAGTTGGATGAATGGACTGAATCCGCGCGCGCCCAATCCCCAGCGGCACCAGGCATAGCTCAGGAAGGCGACGATGAGCAGAAGTCCCACGCGCATCATGAAAAAGTTCGGGCTGGTGTGCCAGTAGTCGTAGACGGAATAGATTTGCGTGGGTAGATGATCGAGCCAGCGCGCGACTGCAATCAGGGCAACGCCCGCGATGCCGAAGAGTGCGAGAGCCTTGGAGGAATGCTCGCGGCCCCAGTCGCTGAAGAGAAGGAATCCAGTTGCCAGTCCGGCGAAGGCAAAGCCGGTCCACGGAAATATGGGGAAGAGCGAGGGCTGCGGTGCGCCGAGGTTGTGCATGCCGTTGATGTAGGACTCGATCGGCCAGGGGAGCCAGGAGACGCGCCAGTTGGTGTAGAACGGCGGAGTCAGCAGCGCGATCACCGCCGCGCCGAGTGCGGCCGTCGCGAGCAGCGCTGGTCTTTTATTTTGATCTTGCGGATGCGCAAAATGAAGCGCTGCTCCGCAGGTGAGCGCCATGAGCATCATGGAAAGTCCGATCGTGTTCAGAACGTCCACGCGGAACAGATCGGTCCAGGGCGCCCATCCCCAGGAGATCAGATATTCCTGCACGCGTAAGAGCAGCCCGAAAGCGAAAATTTCGGCCCCGCGCCGCAGCATGGGCCGCGTGATCTCCGGCGCGCTTACATTCTTGCGGACGAGTTTGTCGATGATGAGCGCGAACGAGATGCCGGCGAGGAAGAGGAAGAGCGGCGCCGGGAGCGTGCCGACCAGCTGCGAGTACATCAGGAATGAACCCTGGCGCGCGGTGCCGCCGAGCCAGGCATCGTAACAATGCGTCTGAAACATGAGCAGGCAGGCGAGGCCGCGCATCCAGTCGATCCAGGTTAAGCGGGAAGTTGGCGGGGGCACGGGGAAAGTTTAGCGGGTTCGTGGACAAGCCTGAAAGTTTTCTTTGACGGTCCACGCCGAGGGCGCCCCTTCGACAAGCTCAGGGCAGGCTCTCGGGACTGCCGGCGGGGTGCCGGCGCTACATTCCGGTTGCCTGTTTGATTTTGCGAAAGGCGTGCTAGCATTTCGCAGACACTCTCACCATGAAGCGCTCTCTGACGATCGGCGCGGGGCTGATTTTTCTGCTGGGGATAATTGTTTCTTCAGGTCTGGCCTTCGCGGGCGATGAGCCGAAGTGGAATGAAGTTCATACCGCGCATTTTTACGTACTCACCGATGCGGGCGAGAAACGTGGTCGCGAAGTGGCGTTACGCATGGAACAGATGCGCACGTTATTTGGACAACAGCTGATGCGGGGCAAGCTGAAAATGCCGCTGCCCATCACCGTGATTGCGCTGAAGAGCGACAAATATTTCGGTTTGGTAGCTCCTACAAAACAAAATATGGCGAAAGGGTTTTATGTGCCGGGGAGCGATCGAGTCTATATCGTGCTGAATCTTTTTGAGCCGGACCCGTGGCGGGCGATTGCGCACCCGCTGGCGCATTATCTGATGAACTACAACTATCCGCCGGCGCAAGGCTGGTTCGACGAAGGATTCGCGGAATACTTCGGCTCCCTGCGGGTGGACAACAAGGGCGTGGATATTGGAGGCGATCCGGAAATGGCGTCCGAGTGGTATGAAGACGCGTTCGAAAATCTGACGCGCAACCCCAATACTCCGCAATCGCTGACACAGCTGGTGAGCTCGCCGGTATGGCTCAACATGGTCGATCTGTTCACCATGAAGCACGACGGCTCGGGTGCCCGGGAAGGAACGCATCACACGCTGTACTACGCGCAGTCGTGGATGACGGTCCATTACTTGATCAATAAAAATAAGCTGCCGGAGACGGGGGTGTATTTCGATCTGGTGCTGAATCAGAAAATCCCGGTCGACCAAGCGATCGTGAAGGCTTTTGATTTGACGCCAGCGACGCTGGAGGAGGCAATCAAGGCGCATTTTCGCTCGCTGAGCAATCTGGGAATCGCGATGGATCGATCGAAACAACCGAACGTCGAAGCGTCCGATGCCAATGTCGCGCAACCGTATCATCTGGCCGCGCCGCTCGGCGAAGATGAGATCGGCATAACCGTGACTCCAGCCACCGACGCAGAGGCGCGGGCCGTAATCGGCGATGTGATGGCGCGCATTCCGGAGCGGCGCGAGCAGGCACTGCAGGAATTGAAGCAGCTTACCGACGATCCGAAAGACAACGCATCCGCTCGCCGGGCAATCGCCTGGGACCACATCACGCAGAAAAAATTTGACGAAGCGACGGATGAATTGGAACGGGCGGCGGAACTCGATCTGCGCGATCCATGGATTTGGTATTACCGTGCGGTGTTGAAATATCGGCGGGCGGAAGAGACGCATCGCGAGATGCAGGGTCTGGCCAACATGATGCAGGATCTGCGGGCGGTGCTCGATTGGTATCCGGAATTTGCCGAGGCCTACAACATGTTGGGCATGGCGCGGGTGGAAGGCGGCGGAATTAATTCCGCGCTGGAGGCGCAGCGGGAGGCGATTTCGCTTGCGCCTCGCAACCTGGAATACCAGTTCAACCTGGGTCAGATTTATGTGGCGGGCAAGAAGTGGGACCAGGCGCGAGACTTGTTTACACGTCTGAAGAGCGCGCCGGATCCGCGCGTGGCGGCGGCGGCGAAGCGTCATTTAGAAGATTTGGCGGCGTTGCAGAAATATGGGATTCGTCCGCAGCGCGCGGGGGAAGCAACGACTCCGGACGGAGCTGCAAGCGCCCCGGCAGTGAGTAGTGCCGGCAGCAGCGATGATGCCGATGACGAGACTCCGCGAAAACCGGCGCCACCCAAGGCCGGGACGACGGGGCCGGTGCAGCATCTGAAAGGCAAACTGGTCGCGAGCGACTGCTCCAGGCCTCCCGAAGCGGTCGTTACGTTTCTGGTTGGCATGAAGACTTATAAGATGCATGCGTCCGACTACAAAACGATGCTGGTGATTGGCGAAGATCAATTCTCCTGCGAATGGAAGAACCGGATTGTGTCGGTGAATTATCGTGCCGTGGGCAACAATGGCGGGGAGTTGATTTCAGTGGAAGTGCAGTAAAGATTGATCGCTCGCATTTCATCTCATTCTGTCATTCCGGGATGACAGTTCTGAAGGTAGAACCATCCTCTTCGGCGGTGGCGTGTTTCTTATTTCGTAAAAATAGTGAGTATTGAAGCGGGCAATCGTCCCCTTCGGACCGACCGCCCAGCCATTCGTTCCGTCAAAACTTACAGCGTTCAGGTTCAGGGAGTCGGTGTGTTTCCAGTGGACTCCCTGGTCG
>JAYTFO010000444.1:0-6617 GCA_043734305.1 Acidobacteriota bacterium
AAACATACTTTCCGCTTCGGAGGCGAATACACTCGCGTCAATCTCGACAAACTCTTCCCGCAGGTTTTCAACGGGCAGTTATTCTTTGTGAATACCAACGGCACCCCGCCGGGCGGCGCGGCGTCTGTTAATGGTGGAATCCCCAGCGGTGTCGGCGGCGTCACCGACTTCCAAAAACTATTGTCCGGCGCAGTGGACTTCAGTTTCGGTGGCGGTGGCGTCTACAACCATCAGTACCGCACCAACAATTTCTCCATCTTTGCGCAGGACGATTGGAAGGTGACCCAGACGTTGACACTCAACCTGGGCTTGCGCACAGAAATCATCGGCGCCTTTCACGACAACCTGTGCCACATCGGCAACTTCGACCTCCAACTCGCCGACTCGGGCCAGTATCCATTGATTTACGGCGAGTGCGCCAATAAGTTAGGCGTCAGCGGCATGACCGGAAAAGGCAGCGACACCACGCTGAAGAACGCCTACTCGACCGGCCTCGGACCGCGCATTGGTTTTGCATGGGACGTCTTCGGCCATCACAACACCACGATTCGCGGCGGCTACGGCATCTACTTCGTGCGCGAAGACGTCGGCACCGTGGACCAACTTTCTTTCCAGGCCCCGATTCTGCCCATCGCGTTTAGCCCTGGGACGCCTGGATGCTTGAACCAATTCTTCGTGATCGGTCAGGTCGCCAAAGGCAGTTGCACCAATCCCCCCGTCTCGAATCCCAACGGTTTGCCCAAAGCCGGCGTTCTGGATGGCAGCTTCCTGCCTTGCCTCGGCGCCATTCAAAGTTTCCCCGGCGGCGACACTACTGCATTCCCCAACATTGGCTGCGCCGCCGGCAGTCCGGGCGTTGTTCCTTCTCATTTCTTGTTCGCGCTCGTCGTGCCACGCCATTTCGTCGTCCCGAACACGCAGCAGTGGAACCTGACGATGCAGCGCGACCTCGGCAGAAAATGGGTTTTAGAATTGGGCTACATTGGTACGCACTCCATTCATCTTCGCGAAACTCGCACCAACGTTCAAGCCAGACTCGCCACTCCGACGAACCCGTTGACCATCCAGACCACCGATGATGGACCGGTTCAGATTTTCGAAAGCACCGTCGCCAACGGTGTCGCCCGTTCTACGCTTTCGGGTGTCAACGGTTATGGCGGAATGCAGTTCTTCGCCAACGACGCATACTCGCACTACCACTCGTTCCAGACCACCATCTCCCGCCGCTGGAACGAGGGTTATTTCCAGGGCGCCTATACCTGGTCCAAGTCCACGGACGCCACCTCTAGCGGAAACACGGCTCTCAACACCGCGTTCAACGACGAGAGCGATCTGAGATTCTCGCGCGGTCTCTCCGACTATGATCGCAAGCATCGGCTCACCGTCAGCTATCGCTACGATCTGCCCTTCTTCTCTTCCGCCACTGGTTGGAAGCGCACGGCGTTGCGTGACTGGGCCATCAGTGGCATCACCATCTTGCAGTCCGGCTCGCCGTTCTCGGTTCTCGATGCCAGCGCCGGAACTGCCTATCTCGCCCCGGGCCTAACCTCGGCAACTCTGGGCGGCACGTTGGCTGCGGGTCGTACTATTGCGGCCGGGGTAACGCACGGGGATATTCACACACGGATTAATGGTTATTTGGACCGGAACAACTTCGCCTTCGCGCCTCCCGCAGATCCCGATGGCTGCGCTGCGGATCCAAACAATGCATGCACGACCGCCTTCGGCAACCTGGGGCGCAACATCTATCGCGGACCATTTCAGCAGAATTGGGATTTCTCGCTCATCAAGAACTTTCGTCTGACCGAGAAACAGTCGCTCCGTTTTACCGCCGACTTCTTCAACATCTGGAACCATGCCAACTTCGCCAACCCGATTCAAACAGACGTGAGCTTCAGTGGCCCTTCGCCCACGCAGCCGGCTACTTTCTCCCAGATCGTCAGCACCGTCGGCACGCCGCGCCTCATCCAGTTCCAGTTGAGGTACGCGTTCTAGTGAACGGAGGAACTCCAGCGCCTCGGATAACGCTGCTCGAACGGGACCAGGTCGCACCGGAAGTCGCCAACGTGTACGACGCCCTGCTGAAAACGCGGGGCGTCGTGCCCAACATGTTCAAGACGCTGGCGCACACTCCAGCGCTGGCCCTCGCCACCGCTGGATACCTGAAGGCCTTACTGAGCGACGGCGCGCTTCCCGGCTTCTACAAAGAACTGATCGCCATGCGCCTGTCGGTTCTGCTCGCGAGTGACTACGCGATCACCGCCCACGCGCTCTCGGCCAGGCAGAAAGGTGCGACCGACGCCCAGATCGCCGCTGCCCGCGCCGATTTCGAGACCGGCCCGTTTACCGCCGCCGAGAAGATGGGCTTCCGCGCGGCCGAACGTCTGCACCGCTCGGCCACCGAAATCACCGACGATTTCTTCGCCGAACTGAAGCAATATTTCACCGACGCACAAATCATCGAGCTGATCGCCACGGCCGCCGCGTTCGAACTCTTTCCCCGCTTCGTGGATGCCCTGCGCATCCCGATCACCCCGTCACCAGACGGATAGCGCACCAAAGCGTAGCGCCGGCGGCGGCGCTACTCTTGTGTAAACTAGGTTTCGACTATGAAACCCCTTGCATCGCGACTCGATGTTCTAACCGGCGAAGGCGCGCTCACCGTCTACTTGGCCGCCAAGGAACTGGAGCGCCAGGGACGCTCCATCATCCACCTCGAACTCGGCGAACCCGACTTCCATCCCGCCGAGCCGGTGGTTGCCGCCCTCGAAAAGGCCGTACGCGACGGCAAGGATCGTTACTGCCCGATGGCGGGCGTGCCCGCGTTGAAAGAAGAAATCGCCGCCTACCTCCACCGCACACGTAACATCGACGTTTCGCCGGAGAGTGTCGTCGTCGCGCCCGGCTGCAAGCTGTCACTCTTTTTCGCGCTCATGACGATCCTTGCGCCCGGAGACGAAGTCCTCTGGCCCGATCCCGGCTTTCCCGGATACACGTCCATCACGCGCTGCTTCGGCGGCGTTCCCGTTCCATTTGGACTGGACGAAAAAAATAACCTCCAACCCGATCCCGAAGAGATCGCCGCCAAGATTACGCCGCGCACAAAAGCGATCGTGCTCAACTCACCCTGCAATCCGACGGGCACCGTCTATACCGACGCCGTCCAACGCCGCATCGCCGAACTGGCCGTCCAGCACGACCTCTACGTACTGTCCGACGAAATCTACGCTCGCATCATCTACGGACAAAAATACAATTCCATGCTCCGCTATCCCGGGATGGCCGAGCGCACCATGATCATCGACGGCTTCTCCAAGAGCTTCGCGATGACCGGATGGCGCCTCGGCTACACCATCGCGCCGCCTGCGCTCGTGCCGCATCTGGTGATGCTGGCCATCAACAGTTACACCTGCACCGCCGAGTTCACGCAATACGCCGCCATCGAAGCCTTGCGCGATTCGACCGGAGCCACGCCCCGCATGGTCGCCGAATTCCAGAAGCGCCGTGATCAGTTCATCGCCGACCTGAATCAAATCCGTGGTTTCCGCTGCATTCCGCCGGAAGGCGCTTTCTATGCCTGGGTCAATATTGAAGACACCGGAATGTCCGCCGAAGAAGTTTGCCGCATCATGCTCGAGGAAGCCGGAGTCGCGGCGATCCCCGGCCAGGCCTTCGGCGACATGGGGAAAAAGTTTGTGCGCTTCTCGTTCGCGTCGTCAGCCGCAACATTGAAAGAAGCCGTGGCGCGAATTCAGAAAGCTGCAGTCGCGTGGCAGAGTGTTCGTGTGTAGCGCCGGCGCCCCGCCGGCTTGACTCAGTAGGGCGACGATCGCGGTCGCCAGTCAAGAAAACATCGATGAGATCGTCTCTACTTCGAAGCCGTGATCAGCTTTACCACTTCCTGCATGCGGGCTCGATAGAGGTCCTGCGAGGGGTCCATGTGGGCGGCGATTTCAAGTTCCGCCAAAGCGTCTTCATAGCGGTTCAGGGCTACCAGACAGGCGGCCAGGGAATAGTGGTTCTGGGCGCTTTGGTCGAGGCGAAGAGCCTCGCGAAATTCCGTTTCTGCTTCATCCAGTTGCTGCGTATTCACGAACGCGGTCCCCAGATAGTGATGAGCGAGTGCGGAATCTGGATTCAGTGAAACGGCCTTGCGAAGCGCGCTCACGGCCTCCTGGTCTCTTCCCGATAACAGCAACGCCTGCCCCAGGACGCGCTGTTCGGCGGCGCCAGAGGGGTTCGCGCGAAGGGCAGCCTGGAGTTCCCGAATCGCCGAAGGATAATCGTGTTTGGCCATGTAGGCCCGAGCTAAACAATTATGTCCGCCGTCCCAGTCGGGGTCCTGGCGACTGAGTTCCTTGAATTCGGCAACCGCGCCATCGAAATTGTCCTGATCGCAATATGTGTTTCCGAGATTATTGCGGACGCTGGCTTCTTGCGGATTGAGTTTCTTGGCGGCGCGAAACTCGGTGGCCGCATCTTCCAGTCTTCCCAGATCGTGCAGGACAACGCCCAGGTTGCTGTGCGCTTCCCAGAAATCGGGACGCAGGCTGATGGCATGGCGATCCGCAATGGCGGCGCGTCGCAGGTCGCCCTGATCGTGCAGCGTGATGCCCATGTCGTAGTACACATCGGGGTTGGCATCCTCGCGAGCCAGCGATTGCTGGTAGGCATTAAGGGCAGCGTCATACTTTCCGGCGGCGTACAGGGCCAACCCGAGATAGCGATACGCCTCAGCGTTCCCGGGATCCATGCTCAGGGCGGTGCGCGCTTCGGCGAGTGCGTTTTCGGAATCGTCTTCGCGATAAAACAAGTAGGAAAGTTGGCTGTGAATTTCGGGGAAGTTGGGCATCAGCTTCGCGGAGTCGACAAAGACATCGAAGGCTTCCTCGAAGCGGTCTTGCTGCCGCAGAACTGTTCCTAAAACAAAATGAGCCCAGGGATGTTGCGGATTGTCCTGGAGCACGGCACGGACTTTGCTCTCCGCGACGTCGTACTTCTTGGCGCGCACCAGAGCGGCAATGTTCGCGGCTGGGCCGGAGCAGCTGCAGGATGAGTTAGCAGTCGACTTCCGCGCATGGGCGTGGCTCGAAGTGGAGTTGTTCGCGGTCTTGTTCGCGGTTTTGGCGAGAGCACTTGGGCAGGAACTGACTACCCGGCAGGACAGATTGTGTTGTTGGGCAAGACGCTCGATGCGGGGCGTCGAGAGTTCCGCGGCTTGCCACCAGAAAAGTGCGTCCGGTGACGTCGGCGACGGAACTTGTTCAGCGAGGGAGATACCGGCCAGCGCGAGCACGATCCAACCCAGAGCACACCGTTTCACAAGACCCTCCACCCTATGTTTATGATCGGCCCATTTGGCAAAAATAGACCCGGCGAAGAGATCGTAATAGGTCACCGAAGTAATCTGCGCATCCGCAATTTAGTCTAGAGGGTGCCCCGTCCAAGCTCTGCTTGGGCGGGTTCTCGTTGATGATCGAGGGAAGTCTCGGCCGAGAATTCGCAACACCCACCCTAACGTCGCAAAAAGCGCCCCCAACGAACCTCACGAAACCCGACCTTAACGCTCTGCGACAACCGCGATCTTTACGCCCAGGGCGCGCAGGACAGAATTGATCGTTTCAAAGCGCGGATGTGCGCCCGCACTTAGGGCTTTGTACAGGCTCTCCCTGCCAAGGCCTGAGTCTTTGGCGATCTGCGCCATACCTCGCGCTTTCGCCACGTCGCCGAGCGCGGTCACGAACACATCGGGGTTTGGGTCTTCGGCAGCCGCCGAAAGATATTCGGCGATGGCCGTATCGTTATTGAGATACGCCGCCGGGTCGAATGCCTTGTAGGTTGTTTTCCGCTTCATCGTTGAGCCCTCTTGAGTTCACGAGCCATTTGTTTCGCTTTGGTAATGTCCTTCGTCTGCGATGCCTTTACGCCGCCAGCCAGCAAAACATAGACTGTCGATCCTGTTCGCGTGTAGTAGACCCGATATCCCGCGCCGAAGTGAATACGCATTTCGGAAACGCCTTCACCCACGGGTTCGGAATCCCCAAAATTTCCAAATGTTGCACTGCGAAGGCGAGCCAGTATCCTGGCCTTGCCAGTTCTGGTCAGCCAAATTGGATAGCCACGCATCGAAATCGGAAGACCGAACAAATGTGTTCACTGCTTCAAGTGTATCCGAGTGGATACTTTCTGGCAAGCGGAGTGCCGATCGGCCCGGGAATTCGCAACACCCGCCCTAACGTCGCACAGAACGCGACGTTAGGATGGGTCACCCTCCAGGCCTGATTCCGGCCAAGCAGCGGTCAAATTTTGCGATCCCCTGCTATCCTAGAAGACAATAATTTAGGTGAAGCGTAGCGGGAGTTCCGCGTCCAAGTCCTGTCGCGGCTTGCGCGTTTTCTGGCCGGGCCCTGTTGTGATTTCTCATCGTGTTTGATCAAAAACCAGGAGGAGTTCTGTGCGCAGTCAAATTGCAGTGAGTCTTCTTTTTGTTCTTTGTGCAATTCCGTTGCTGGCGGATCAGGTCACACTAAAGAATGGCGACCGCCTAACCGGAACAATCGTCAAGTCCGATGGCAAAGCTCTGGTGCTCAAGACCGACTTTGCCGGAGACGTGACCG
>JAYTFO010000445.1:0-4368 GCA_043734305.1 Acidobacteriota bacterium
AGAAATCCCGCCATTGCTCAAAACCCTCCGTAAGCAGCGATCTAGCAGTTTCCGACCAATATCCAGTCGAATCTCCTGAAGCTTGCGAGGAGGAGCACCCCTCCTGGCCGTACAAAGCCGCCGTTCAGAACTCCAGGCGTAGCGAAACCTGGCCGGTGCGGCTGCCGCCGAAATCGGCGCTTCGAGCGCTGGTAATCTGCCCGAAGCCACCATTCTGGTCGGGATAGCGGCGATCGCTGATGTTGAGATCGGGATCGGCAAGGTTGGTGTGGTTGAGAACGTTGGAAAACGAAACGCTGGCCTTCAGATGCACGCGCTCGGTGATGGCAAAGGCCTTACTCAGCCCGGTGCTAAGGTTGACCGTGCCGGGACCCACCACAGTACCTACGCGAGCGTTCCCGAAGCGGCCGATCGGCGCCAGAGAGTCGCCAATACCCACGCCTGTGCCGATCAGGCAATCGTCTCCCGGCTGCCAATCCGGCGAACCCGGGCAGACGAAGGCAGAGGTATCGATCCAGTTGTTGCGATCCTGGTGTTGGGGCACGCCCGCACCCACTTGATCGGGATGTTGGGAGCGTCCGAAAAGTACTCCCGAACCGGTGCCGGAGGGGTCACCGCCGTTGAAGTAGGGAGAGAGATAAGGACCCGTCTGCCAGACAAAGATATTGCTCATCTGCCAGCCGCCGACGAGCGCATCGGCCAGACGGTTCATGTTGCGGCCGAGCAGCTTGCCGCGGCCGATCGGCAATTCGTAGATGGCGGTGGTGAGCCAGCGCTGGCGCCGCGTCCCAGTGACGTTGCCGAAATCGAGATGGCGGTCGCGGAAATAGGTAGCGCGGGCACCGCCGTTCTCGCCGGCGAAACTGCCGGCGGTCGGGCCCTGATTGTCGGCAACATTTTTCGCCCAGGTGTAGGAGGAATTGAAGCTCAATCCGTTGCGAAAGCTGCGCCGCACTTCCAGTTGTATCGAGTTGTAGAGGGCGGTGGCCCCATTGGCGCGGTCTTGAATGGTGCCCCAGTTGGGGAAAGGACGATCGCTGAGCGGACGCGCCAGGGCCCAAGTCGTGGAAGGCGTCATGTCATTCAAGTTCGGCGCCCAGACCAGTTGATCGGTTTTCATGCCGATGTAAGAAATACGCGCACCGATTCCCCTGGGGAGTTCATGATCGAGGGAAATATTCCATTGCATGGAGTACGGGTCCTTCCAATTGATGTCATTGGCGGTCCCAAAGTAAGCGCTGCCGTAATCGGGAGGGCCGACGCCACTGCCTCCGGCGTTGATGGCGGGCCACTGGTAGGCCGGGCCGGCGCTTTCGGTCTCGAAATTGTTGAACGTGCGGGTGTCGGATTGCAGCGTGCCGGTGAGGGAGTAGAAGCTGCTGCCAAGCAAGGTGATGTTGTAAACGCCGAAGCCTCCGCGAATGGCAGTCTTCTCGTTGTTGAAAGGACGGTAGGCAAAGCCGAAACGGGGCATGAAACGGAGCTTCGGAGCCGTGCGCAGACCGCTGGGCAGGTGCGCCTCGCTGTTAGAGAGCACGGGGGTGCAAGGCGCGCCATTGGCGTCCGGAGCTGGGCAGGCATTGAAGTTCGCCAGGAAACCGGGTGCGAGCAAAGCCTGTTTGCCATCGGGATAAATGACTTGGCCGGAGCGCGCAACGCTGGGGTCGAAGTTGCCGATGTTGCCGCCGGGGGTATGGTAGGCCGGGTGGAATTCCCAGCGTAAGCCGTAGGTCAGGGTTAGGCGCGAGGTGACCTGCCAGTTGTCCTGGGCGAAGAGATGATAGTGCATCGTCTTGCCGTCGTTGTCTGAGGTCACGACGTCATAAAAAGTCGTATCGGGCAGGCCGAGCAGCAAGTCCGCAACGTCGTTGCCGGTGAACTGCCCATTGAAGTCAAACGTACCGTAGTTGTCAGCGCCGTTGAAACTAAGGGGACTGAGCGTCTCGATTTTGCGGAGATCAAAACCGAACTTGAAGGCGTGGCGCCCCTTGGTCCACTCCACGTTGTCGTTGAACTGGAAAACGCGCGATTGGGAAGTGGAATTCAGCCGGTCGGCGTTGAGATTCTTGGTGGCGCCGCTGAAGTCGAGTTCGGCGAGTCCGTTGAAGGGGAAGTTGGGGCCGATTCCGGTAAAGTTCACTTTGCTCGCGAAACCCGGGCCGTCAAAACTATTGGTCGAGCTACTGGGATTGAGAGTAAAGCCGAAACGGAATTCATTGAGCAGGGTCGGCTTGAATGCGTAGTTGAAAGACAAGACGAGCATACGGAAGAAGTCCGTGGAGTCGCTGGAAGGCAAGAGAAGGATTTTCGGGTCTTTTATGTGGATGTTCTTCCAGGTATAACGGGCGAATACCTGGGCCTTGCGACCGATGTTCTGGTCGCCGCGAATATCGAATTGCGAGGAATTGTAGGTGTTGTCTTTACTCGCTGTGTAGTTGTCGTGATGAAGAACGGTGAGGTCTCCTGTATTGGGCAGCGGATACAGAGTGAGAAGCTGCTTTGCCGCGGCTGTGATGTCGCCGTCGGGGATCTGGCTGCCGTCATAAGGGAGGTACGTGAAGGGATTCGTCAGCGACCCGCCCTCCCCAACCTCGTTGCTGAAATTTCCCCCGCGCATCAGTTCGGTGGGCACAGCGGTCTGTTGGACCTGGCCCCGCGGGAAGCGGAAGCCTTCGTAAGTGGCAAAGAAGAAAGTCTTGTTATGGCCATTGTAGAGGTGGGGAATGAATACCGGCCCGCCGACCGTGAAACCAAAATCGTTGCCGATCTTTTGGGGTTTGAGCCCGTTGTTCCCGAACGTGCGGGAATCAAAGGCGCGGTTCTGGTGATACCAGAACAGGGCGCCGTGCAAGTTGTTGGTCCCAGCTTTGGAGATCGAAGTGATTTCTCCGGGTTGGCCGTATTCGGCATTATTGCCGACCCCGTCCACGCGCAGCTCGGCGATGGATTCCGCCGAGGGAAAGGCGTCCTTGAGCGGCGAGTTGTCGGCGGTGTTCTGGGTGGAGATACCGTCAATGGAGGTTTCCGATTGCGAGGGCAGACCCCCTTGCACGGAAAAGCTGTTGCTATCGCTGTCGTTGCCCCCGTCCGGTTGCACGCCGGGGAGCGTCTGTATCAAGGTCAGTGGGCTGGTACTGCCGTTGGCTCGATAGTTCGCCGGCAGGTCCAGGACATTGCGCGAATCGATGCTGGAGGAAATTGAACCGTTTTCCGTATTGATGGCCGTGGCCGTGTCGGTAACTACCACCTCTTCGCGAACCGCGCCGACCTGCAGCGTAATATCGCGGCGCAACTCCTGGCGAGCCGTGAGAGAAATACTTTCTATAACCTCGGTTTTGAAGCCGGACCGGGAGGCTTCTATTTTGTAGCGGCCAGGCTGCAGGTCGGCAATGCGATAGTCGCCCGAGGCGTCCGTTGTGGCCACTCGAGTTGTTCCTTCCTCGACACTAGTCACGCGCACTTCGGCGCCGCTGACGACGCTGCCGCTAGCATCCTTGACGCTGCCCAGGATCAAGCCATGGGTAGACTGCGCCACCACGGCGACCGGGTTGGCGAGAATCAACAGGCAGAGCAACCCGGCGATACAGGCCGCGGAGAGACACGACGAACTCGCCAGCTTGCGAGGTTTCGAATGGTCCATCGCAAAACCTATCGGGAAGGTTTTCGCGCTCATCAATCTGAAATTCTGAAACATAGGATTCTCCTGCGATGCGCATGTTAAATCGATTTAAGATTCAAACCAAGCAAAATGAAGACGTCCAGCAATTTTCCGAGAAACCGCGATTCCGATGGTGGCAGCCCCTCGACTCGCCGCCATCTTCGGGCACAGGGTTGATTACTTTCACTCGAACTGCGCCCGGTGTGCTCTTTTCGTATTCGTTATTCCGCAACCAGCACGCTGGTCAGCTTGCGCAGCCGTGCCAGATCTACCGCCTTGACTCCCTTGTCCGTGACGACCAGGTCACATTTCTCTATCGCACAAAGCCGATACACGGCCTCAGTTCCGATCTTTCGGCTGTCGACCACCAGAATTCTTTCCCGCGCCGCACGCAAGAATGCTTTCGGCATCTCGGCGTCGTAGTTCATCACGCCTTTGTGGAAGGAAACTGCAGCCGCCCCAAAAAACACTTTGTCGGCATGGATGCCACTGAGCGCATCGAGCGCAGCATTTCCCGAGAGGTCGTGGCTGCTTCGGCGGTACATCCCGCCCGTGAGCCGCACATGAACGCTCGGACTGCCGGCCAACTCCTCCAGCACCGCCAGCGAGGTCGTGACCACCGTCAAGTCGCCCTTCGACGCGAGATAACGAGCTACGTATCGAGTCGTGGTTCCCGAATCGAGCACTACAACCTCGCCGTCCTGAACCAG
>JAYTFO010000446.1:0-2913 GCA_043734305.1 Acidobacteriota bacterium
AATGCGCGTAAGTCATATCTGACGTCGAGGTCGCCCCGCCTGGCTACCATCACGAACAATGAGTCCCGCCGATCATTGGCTAGGCAATGGATCTGGCTTGCTTAACTGGCATGGATCAAAGGGACGTTTGTCTGCAAGCTGGTTTTCCGTCACTTGACGGGGAAGGGTCCGTCTCCACGGGGCAAAACCCACACGTTACGGGTGATCGAACGCAATTCCAGAACTTCAAGCGTGAATTCGCCGGACATTAGACGTACGCTAGAAAGCTCGCTTCATATTTGCGTAATATATTGATTTTATTGCGCCCCCGGCCGGAGTTGAACCGGCGACCTACCGCTTAGGAGGCGGTCGCTCTATCCACTGAGCTACAGGGGCGTTACTGAATTGTAACGTTTTTTCGAGTGTCGCTTACCCCGGGTTGCGCGCAGCGATGAGGCGGCGGTTTACTCAAATGGTGGTCTCGCATAACCGATTTGAAATCTTGAACTCCCGCGTGCATCCGCGGACCACCACGTGGCATGAATGTTCGTTCCCAAAGCGCTCAGTTTGGCGCGTCCAAGGTCGGGTAGTCGACCGTGCAAACACCATTCCGACCAGCCGAGTCGCAGATGGAAACTTGTCGCGAGCTCTGGCTCAGTGCAACATGGACTGTTGTTATCCCCGAATCCCTAATGAGCCATTGCCAGCACAGCCCGATAAATGGCAATTGACGTATTCCTAAGCTACGCGACTCCTGACAAGGCCGCGGCCATGGCTGTCTTGGCAGGCCTTGAGGGCCGGGGAGTCCGCTGCTGGATCGCTCCCCGAGACATTCCGGACGGATCGGAATACGGCCAACAGATCGTCGAGGCAATAAGGGCCTGCCGCATCGTCGTTGTGATGTTTTCGGCGAACACGAACGGCTCCCCTCACGTGCGGCGAGAGGTCGAGCGCGCTGCCTCACTGCAAAAGATTATCGTGCCGTTTCGCATCGAGAGCATCGTACCCACCGGCGCGATGGAATATGCACTGAGCAATACGCATTGGCTAGACGCGTTATCCATGCCCCTCAACCGCACATTGCGACCTTTGAAAGCATCGCTCGGAAGATGCTGGGCGCCGCTTCTGCAAGCGAGCCTGGCTCGACTGCATTTCCTGACCACGCAGGCAAGCCTTCGATTGTCGTCATGCCCTTCAACAACATGAGCGGCGACCCAGAGCAGGTGCGCTGCCGACTGTTCTAGCCGCTAATTTCCCTTGGGCACGGCGGGTTTTTTGGACCCCTCGTCGGCTTTTATATTGGTCGCTTCGTGACGCGCCTTTTCGGCGGCGTCCTGCTCAGCCGCGTTCACGGCAGCGGTTCGCTGATTGTTCTGCTCGGTGGACTCCTCAGCCGCGCGCCTGGCTCTGAAGGTGCTCACTGCAGCATTATAGAGATCGGCCAGCTTCTGGAGTCTTTCCGTTTCAGCGGTCTCGCGATGGACGTACTCGGAGGCGATCTTGGATTTCTGCTCGTCGGTAATGTCGGGCCCGATAGCGGCGATCTTGGCTTGCTGTTCGGCTTTCAGGCAATGCGTGTATGCCTCGACCTCGGTGGTGTTTTCCTGGATCGCTTGGTTGGCAGCGACAATCTCGTCCATGGTCGCCTTATTGCCATTGGGAACCCTAACGTCGTTGAGAGGCGCCACGCACCCGGCAAAAGAGGGTCCCGCTGCCAAGGAAACAAGAATTACTAGGGGTAGCAGGGCTTTCATCTGTGTCTTCCTCTGTCGATGTGGGGACTGCAACTGGCGAAGCGTTCCCGGGCACGAGACCTCCCTCGGCCCGTCTACTCACTTGCCATCAACCGCGCCCGCGCCAGCCGCTTGGGAGGCGGTCGCCCACCCGTTGATCTATCCAGGGCCTTATCGAATTGTAACGCCTTTCTTGAGCTCCGCTCACCTGCCCCCGGGGTGACGCTCAACAATGAGGCGCCGACCTGCTTAAACGGCTTATTTCGCGGCGGCCGCCCGGTTTAGTACAAAATCACGGGTGTCACGCCGGTAGTCGATCAGACTTCAATGTGGTAGAGCGCTCGCCGAACATGTTCCGTAAATACCGGTTCATCGGCTCGGAGTAACAGCGCGCTACAAGCTCACCCGTCGCTGCGGCCACCACAATGACGATTGCAAACATCGCGTAGATACCGCCGTGGGGACTTCCTATTGCAGTGAATGCCACAAAGAATCCAATGACGACGAACATGTGTGTCATGTATATCTCATAACTGCGCCTTCCAAGCCACTGCAATGGTGCGAACGCCGCAGGCAGTCTGGGACTGGCGTACGCGACGGCCGCGATTACCAAGCAGGCTCCCACGGCGATGAGCGTCATATCAAGACCAACCCCAGTAAGTCCCAGCCCGCGCGCTGCTTCCGAAAATCCAAGAATAAACGCGATCAATGTGACACCGATGAGTTGTGTCAAGACTAGCCCAGTTTGCGTGAAACGGAGGCGCGGCATCATAAGTGCAGTCAGACACCCGAGCGCAATGGCATCCATACCGCCGAGGTAGGAATATTCCATCCAAACTTCATTCCCCTTTGCCAGCACTGTCCTCGCAAACGGCCCCGTAATCACCACCAACGTAAGCAATAATATAAGGAGCCATCTACTGCGCCCCAACCAAAGGAAGACCAGCGGGAAGACCAGATAGAACGTTTCTTCGACTGAAAGCGACCAGAGGATGTCCCAGTTACCTGGCAAATAGCCCCGCTGCGCCTCGAGCACGTTGATGTGAAACGTCAGCGCCGCAATCAGCGCTCGGCCCACTCCCCCGGTTTTCGCTGATACGTGAAACCAGTGCGATTGCGTAAAGTGCAAGATAACAAGAACCAACAGCAGCAGAAGGAGCAGGGGTGCAATTCGCGCGACTCGCAGCACATAGAACTCACG
>JAYTFO010000447.1:0-23437 GCA_043734305.1 Acidobacteriota bacterium
TGGTCAGCGTCCCCCTGGAGCGGCGCGGTCAAAGACGGCAAGCTCTACGGACGCGGCTCCTGCGACATGAAAGCCGGGCTCACGGCGAATGTGTTCGCGGTACAGGCTCTGCAGGCGTTGGGATTCCGTCCCGCCGTCGACGTGCTGCTCGAAAGTGTGATCGGCGAAGAGAGTGGCGGAGTCGGCACGCTGACTACGATCGTGAAGGGTTTCAAAGCCGATGCCGCCATCATCACTGAGCCGACCCGTCTGCATGCCTGCCCGGTGCAATCGGGCGCGCTGACGTTTCGTCTGAAAGTTGCAGGGCGCGCCATCCACGCCTGCATGAAGCCGCATGGAGTGAGCGCGATCGAAAAATTCTATCCGTTGTTGCAGGCCGTCCAGGAACTGGAGCGTCGCCGGCACGTCGCGTATAAGAACCCGTTGTACGAGGATCCGAATAACATTGCGCCCGTTAACTTTGGGACGATTCGCGGCGGGGACTGGCCCTCCACCGTTCCCGATGAAGTCGTCGTTGAAGGCCGCTTCGGCGTCCTTCCCGGAGAATCGACGCCGGACGCGAGGCAAGCGCTGGCCGCTGCCCTCGATCGCGCCGTAGCCGCCGACCCCTGGATGAAAGATCATCCACCGCAGCTTGAATGGTTCGAGGGACAGTTTGAATCCGGGCAGACGCCGCTCACCGATCCGATTGTCGAGTCCCTGCAACAATGCCACGCGGAAGTTCTCGGCAGAGCCACCGTCCTGCAAGGCGTGACCTACGGTTCCGATCTGCGGCTGTTTACCAATCACGGGAACGTGCCGGCCGTTCTCTACGGTCCGGGAAATATCGAGCAGGCGCATACAGTGGATGAATGGGTGGACTTGCAGGAAGTTTTCTCCGCCGCCAAAGTGCTGGCCTACATCATCACGCAGTGGTGCGGTGGGGAGTTTGCGTAGGCGGCTAAAGAAATTTCATCCTAATTGTCCAGCCGGGATAGGCAAGCCCAGACTTGACCTTCCAACTCCCCCCCAGCCGACGAATAACTTCCGGCTTGCCCGTCACTCGGGCGTAATCCAGTGATGGGGGCTTGGATCGCAGAAGATCACATGCTACAAGTCGACTTGCACTAAGACTTCTAGGTACCTATTGTGTTTGGCTCTTGCTGGAGTCGGGGGCGGAAACGCAGTGAAGGTCGTCCGAAGGCTTTTCGAATCCCGCACGCGCTGCAGCTCCCGCGCGTGCTCATTCGTAGTGTTGGGGATTAATGGGCAGTGCGAGCATGGAGGGAAGCGCCAGAAATTACTTTTTAACTTCCGCATCCCAGTTCATGACAAGCGTCATTGGGGCAGGGGTTTCGAAGGCCCAGTTCAACACAAGGAAGCGGCCGTCGCGAGTCAAGTCGTAACCGGGTCCGGCGAGAGAAGTCATTACGCTGGTTTGAAACAAGGCTCTGGGAGCGCCGACTTGCACCGAGTCCCTACTCGTATGAATGTCAACCATTGTGAGTTTCTGCCCCGCGTCGAGATAGTACAACCGCTTGCCATCCTTGCCCCACACCGGCTGGGCGCCGCCGGCCGGAGACACCTGATATCTGGCACCCGCGTTTGGAAAGTGGGTCAAATAGACCTCTGCTCGCCCCGATTCACTTGATTGATACGCCAGCCACTCACTGCCACCCGGCATCAGGACTGCATTGCTGCCAAAGTCGATGCGTTCTATCACGAGCAGGGGCTTGGCTTCGCCCGCCAGCGGAAATGCCCTCAATGTAGAGTACAGCTTCGCATTCGGCAGCGCCTCCTGGTACAAGAACCATTTCCCATCGCCGGAAACGTCATTTGGGTAGGAATCGGTCTGTGTGGCAATTAGAAGTTGCTGAGCACGGGAGCCATCGACAGGCCGCTGGTAGACCTGTAGATGCCCCCCTTGCGGAGAGTATGCATAGTAGATGGTACGACCGTCGGGCGACCACACCGGCGTGTCGCCGATGCCACCGGAGGAAACGCGGAAGCGGGCCCCGCCCCTAAGATCCCACACCCAGAGGTTCACCTCTCCGGCCTGTTCGTACACCAAAGTCGCGACTTTGTTGCCATCGGGCGAGATGCGAGTGGCGCCATAGACTCCCAGTTCGGAGACCTGCGCCAGTTGCTTGCCAGTGGCATCGAGCCATACATGACGCATGCCGCCCCTATCTGATCCGCGCAAGTAAACGAGAGCACCGTTGTGTGACACTGAAAACACCGAATTGCCCACGTTATCGTCAACCTGCAGGTTGTCGGCGACCTGCACCGGATCACCGGAGAGTTCGCCCTTAACCGGATCGAACCTTTGCCCCACAAGTGTGCCGCTGCGGCCCACCAGCAGCCAGCCCAAGGCATATTCGGGGTTGTAGTATCGCCCCTTCAATAAGACCTTGTTCGTTTTACCGTCAAGGGAAGCAAATCGGATCTCGTTAAGATCGTCACCTGCGCCAATCGGAGAATACAAGTATAGGAAATGTCTGCTGTCAGGCAGAAAGAACGGCCACCGGTCAGACTCGTTTAATCCACCCGAATGGGTCGGCGTGACCTGCACCGGCGTTCCGCCTGACGTGCTAACCCGTGCGACGCTGCCGAACGAGTCAGTGTTCGAAAGAATTACGTCGCCGACTCCCCAGGTTCCTCCCCGAGCATCAGAGGCATTACAAATAGCGACGGGTGAGCCGCCGCTGGCATCCACGCGCCACAGACGCCCGTTCCCAAAAAATGCGATGGAGCGTCCATCGGGTGACCAGAACGGATAATATCCGCCTTCGGTTCCAGCCAACTCAGTGGCATCCAGCTTGTTCAATGCGCGCAACCACAGAGATGTCTTACCGTCTCGGCTCGCGACAAAAGCCAAATGCGTCCCATCCGGCGAGAGCGCAGGCGGGCCGTTGCGGTACAAAGGAGCGAAGTGCGTTCCTTCAGGAGGCAGGAGCGTCGCTCTGGTCACCGTCCGCACCGACTGGGGCCGCCACAAAACAACGGCTGATGCGAGTGCGATGACTGCAAGCACAGCCGCAGCCAAGCCAAGAATCAGCTTGAGCTTTCTATGCTGATTCGTGACCGCCGCAGGCGTTATCGCTCCTGATCCGGTTTTGGCGAGCCACGCCACCTGCAGTTTTACATCGTGCGCCGTCTGGAAGCGGTCTTCGGGATTCTTTTCCAAACACATGCGCACTGTGTAGTCCAAGGCCGCGGGCGCTGTCGGCTGTATCGCGCTTAACGGCTCCGGATCTTTTTCCAGAATTGCGGTCAGCACGCTAAGTTGCGACTTACCTTCGAAGGCGCGTCGTCCGGTCACCATCTCGTACAGCATGCAGCCCAGGCTGAAGAGATCACTGCGGGCATCCGCCTCTTGCCCGCGCAATACCTCCGGCTGCCATGTACTGGAATGTGCCCACTACGGTTCCCTTTTGCGTCAGCCCTTCTGCCGGCGCGCTCAGCACGGATAAATTCATGGTCGGCGTGGAAGGAGTGAGCCGCCCTGCCTCTGGAGAAGTGCTCGTGCCGAAAACTGCAGCCGCCCGTTTGGCGAGCCCGAAATCCAGCAGCTTGGCACCGGACGCCGTGAGCATAATGTTCCCCGGCTTCAGATCACGATGCAGAATGCCAGTCCGGTGCGCCTTCTCGAGCGCATCGACGATTTGCAGGGTGCACTCGAGCGCCTGGTGAAGTGGTAGAGGCCCCTTTTGCAGGCGATGGTCGAGGGTCTCGCCTTCCAGGTATTCCATCACCAGGAAATCGATCCCGACCTGGTGGCCGACGTCATGCAGGGTGCAGATGTGGGGATGGTTCAGCGACGAGATCGCCCTCGCCTCTCGGTCGAAGCGCTGCTTGGCTTCAGGGTTGTCAGACAGATGTGCTGGCAGAATCTTGATCGCCACCGTGCGGTCCAGGCGCGTGTCGCGTGCGCGATACACCTCGCCCATGCCGCCGGCGCCGAGTAGAGCAACTATTTCGTAGGGGCCTAGTTTCGTGCCAGAGGTTAGAGCCATTCGTGCGCGCCATTATAGACCTACACAACACGGTGCGCCGGACACGCCGATTCTGAGTGGTTGGTCGGCAACTCGGAAGTTATCTAGAAACGGCGTTATGGGAAGTTGGCGGGCTACCTCAAACCGAAGTTAGCGCTGATGGGGCTTGCCCAGTCTCCGCGCCAAGCCGAGTCTCTACACGTGGGCCTTCGCGCGACTGGCGATTTTAGTTCGGTATCAGCAGCAGTTTTCCGGTCGTCTTGCGGCTTTCCAGATCGCGATGAGCCTGGGCCGCCTGCTCCAGCGGATATACGTGCTCGATCCGCAGTTTCAGCTTGCCCTGGCGAATCATGATAAAGACGGACCCAGCGCGCTGCTGAAGATCCTTTTGAGTCGCGATGTAGTTGCCCAGGGAAGGGCGGGTCAGGTAGAGCGAGCCTTTTTGCGTCAACACAATCGGATCAAACGGCGGCACGGCTCCGCTCGATCCGCCAAACAGCGCCATCATGCCGCGAGGCCGCAGAACGTTCAAACTTTTCTCGAAAGTATTCTTGCCCACCGAGTCGTAGACCACGTCCACGCCCTTGCCGTTGGTCAGACGTTTCGTTTCCGCCTCGAAATCGGCTTGCCCGTAGAGGATGGTGTCGTCGGCCCCGGCCGCTTTCGCCAGCTTGGCTTTCTCTTCGGTCGAGACGGTCGCGATGACGCGGGCGCCGATCTGGTGCGCCATCTGCACCAACAGTAATCCCACTCCACCCGCGGCGGCGTGGATCAGCGCGGTGTCGCCTCGCTTCAGAGGGTACGTGTCATAAGCGAGATAGTGCGCGGTCATGCCCTGCAACATCGCCGCTGCTGCTTCGCGATCGCTGATGTCGTCGGGAATTTTCACCAGTCGATCCACCGGTGCGGCCACGTACTCGGCGTAGCTTCCCAGCACGGTGGCGAAGGCCACGCGGTCGCCTATGGCCACTCCATACGTATCCGGTCCGACCGCCGTAACAACTCCCGCAGCCTCCTGCCCAACAATTAGCGGCAACGGCGCCTTGTAGCGGCCTTCGCGATAATAAACATCGATGAAGTTCACGCCCGAAGCCATGATCTTCACGATGGCTTCTTTGGGTTGCGGCTGAGGAACCGGCAAATCCACCAATTCCATCGCCTCAGCACCGCCGACCTGCTTCACTTGAATGGCTCTCATGGTGATTACGCTCTAACTATATAACGATGGGTCGGTCGCTGGTTGTCCGTCGTTGGTCGATAGCGAAACCAGACAGTGTTGTTGCCTTGCAACCGATCAGCGAAGGACGAACGGCGAACCGCGCCTTCTTGCTATCGGCTGTCCGGTTGGGGTAACATCCCCGCGCTGGTGCCGAAAGTAACCAGATTGTGGGTCCCGTAGTGGCATTGACCCAACGAAATTCCCGATAGTACCATCTCATCAGTCAGGGGCCCTGGATGAGCCCAAGTGCTTAGGTAAGTTTCTGAGAATATGAGACTTCAAACCTATCGGTCTCTGGCGCTTTTGTTCGCCGCTTTGGCGGCGAATTTGGCCTGTCAATCCGCTCAGAAACAGACTTTCCTGCCGCCCGCCCAAGCCCAGGCACCCGCCCTGAAGGCAGCCAGCAAGCCTCCGGACGCGCCCCAGCCTAAGGCCACTAACGCCGCTCCAGCGCCGCAGGCCAAATCGCAGACGGCTCCGGCAGCACTCGCCGACCCTGTGGCTGACCTGATCGCGCGCGTGGAAAAGGAGTATCAGGCGGGACAGGACGCCTATCACGCCGGAAACCTGGATTCCGCCAAAAAGAGCTTTGACACCGCCGTCAACCTGTTGCTGAATGCGAGCGCCGAACTCCGCGCCGACGAGCGCATGGACCGCGAACTCGATCACCTGATGGAAGGCATCAATGGCTTCGATCTGCTGGCCGCGCAGGAAGTGGACGGCCCGCAGCAAAAACACGAGCCCGCGCCCATCGACGAAGCCAACGAACTCACGCCCACCGTCGACCCCAACGTAAAAGCCAAGGCCGAAGCGGAGGTCAAATCCACCCGCTCCGATCTTCCGCTGATGATGACCGATCAGGTTGCCGGGTTTATCAATTTCTTCTCCAACCACGGACGCGGCACACTGGAACGCGCCCTCGCCCGCTCCGGACGCTATGACGAGATGATCCGCCGCACCCTCAAACAGGAAGGCGTGCCGCAGGATCTGATTTATCTTGCCCAGGCGGAATCTGGTTTTCATCCGCTCGCAGTTTCACGCGTCGGCGCCCGCGGCATGTGGCAATTCATGGGCAGCCGCGCCAAGGGGTACGGACTCCAGCGCAATGCCTGGGTGGATGAACGGCAAGACCCCGAGAAATCCACGCGCGCGGCGGCACGCCATCTGAAAGACCTGTACGCCCAGTTTGGCGACTGGTATCTGGCCATGGCCGCGTACAACTCCGGTCCGGGCAGAGTCCAGAGCGCCGTCAAGCTCACTGGCTACGCCGATTTCTGGGAACTCTACCGCCGCAATGTTTTGCCCAAGGAAACGCGCAACTACGTTCCCATCATTCTGGCTGTCACCATCATGGCCAAGAACCCAGAGCAGTACGGACTCGACGACGTGAATCGCGATCAGCCGACTCCCTATGACACCGTCAAGATCGATTATCAGATCGACTTGCGCCTGGTAGCCCAGTGCGTGAACGCGACTTCCGCTGAGTTACAGGAGCTGAACCCGAGCCTGCTGCGCCTGAGCACTCCAAAAGATCACGAATTCGACTTACACGTACCTGCTGGGACCAGGAAAGATTTCGAGTCCGCCGTGGCCGCGATTCCGCTGGACAAGCGCCTATGGTGGCGCTATCACGACGTGAAGGCTGGCGACACGCTGGCCTCTCTGGCGCGGACGTATCACACCACCGCGAAAGCTATTTCAGAAACGAACAATCTTGAAGACAACTCGCTGGATGTCCAGACCCGCCTGGTGATTCCGATTGCCCCCGGCAAATTCAGCGACGCCGGCACCTACGCCCACCACATCACCCGCTACAAAGTGCACAAAGGCGACACCGTGGAAACTGTCGCTGAGAATTTTGGCGTTCCCGCCAAGATGGTGCGGAGTTGGAATCGTCTCAAGGGAGACAGCCTGGCGGGACGGAAAGTTCTGTATCTGCATTTGCCCGTAACTCCGGGCGCTGCGGAAACGCAGGTTGCGTCAACCCACTCCAAATCGCACAAGAAAACTACGACCGCGAAGGCGTCTCCACCGAGCGGTGTGGTTCACCACAGAGTAAAGCAAGGCGAGACCCTCTACTCGATCGCCAGCTCCTACAACACGACAGTCGCGGTGCTTCAGCACGACAATGGGAACACGGGGACTCTCCGGCCGGGGATGATCCTGGTAGTGCGCGTCGCGCGCTAAATAACGTAGCGCCGCCGTCCCGGCAAGATGCCGGCGCTACGGTATTCACCCCATCAACATCCCGCCATTCACATTCAGAACGTGTCCGGTAATGTACGACGCTTCGTCGGACGCGAGAAACGTCACCGCATTGGCAACGTCGTCTGCCGCGCCCACTCGTCCCAGCGGGATCATCTTGACTGCGTTCTGCTTGAATTCTTCGCTGAGCACCGCTGTCATGCTGGTCTCGATGAAACCGGGGGCCACCGCATTGCAGGTGATATTGCGCGAGCCGACTTCCCGCGCCATCGCCATCGTCAAGCCGATCAGCCCTGCTTTCGATGCTGCGTAGTTCGCTTGGCCTGCCTGCCCCGTCTGCCCAAAGATGCTGGCGATATTGATGATTCGTCCCCAGCGTTGTTTGAGCATGGAGCCGATCACCTGCTGGATGCAGAGATAGGCCGAGGTCAGGTTCGTGTTGAGGACGGAGTCCCAGTCAGCGCGCTTCATCCGCATAACCAACTGGTCGCGCGTGATGCCGGCGTTGTTTACCAGAATGTCGACCTTGCCAAACTGCGCGATCGCCGACTTGATCCCGGATTTGATCTGCTCTTCGTCGGCGACGTCCATGACGAAAGCCGCCGCCTTACCGCCGGATGCCGCAATCTGTGTGACCAGTTCGTCCAACTTTTCCTGGTTGCGCGCCGCCACTGCAACGCTTGCGCCCTGAGCAGCCAGAGCCAGCGCGCAGGCGTGACCTATCCCTTGCGATGCTCCGGTTACCAGCGCGACTCGCCCTGCAAGTTTCATGAGGCTCCTTGTGGAAAGGCGAATTATAAATGCGCGGAGGGTGTCGCAGTGCGGGCTTATTGGCCAAGAGCGGCTTGTGCCGCTTGCTCGCGTTCCGGCCGGAACAGATAGCGCAGCGCCGGAGGAGCCAGAATCGTTGTCACCGCGGTCATGAAGACCACAATCGCGTAGGTTTGCTGGGTCACGATGTTCGCGGTTAATCCGGCGAGCGCGACAATCAGCGCGACTTCGCCTCTCGGCATCATGCCGACCCCCACTGCCAGCACCGAGTGCCATCCTTTGCCCGCCATGGGGAGGCCGCAGCCCACCACCTTGGAGAGAATGGCCAATACCGAAATCACCGTCGCAGTCAGCAGGACGGGACCTTTGAAGAGTCCGATGTTGAGGCGGGCTCCAATCGAAAAGAAGAAAAACGGCGCCAGCAATTCGTTGATGGCATGCGCCTTGGGCAACAGATTCCAGCGCGGAGCGAAGTCCGCGAACATCAATCCCGCAAAAAACGCGCCGATGATGGCCGCCATTCCGATCTTCACCGACAGCCACGACAGCAGCAAACAAATGATCAGCGCGAAAACCAGCGGCGCGTTTCGAGTCGAGAGTCGCTCCACTCCTCCGCGCACGCCGTGCACGATCCGGGGCGCGACAAAAATCATGAACAAGGCGAACGCCACCGCCTCAGCCAGCAGAATGCCCATGTGCAACCAATCCACCCCGCCTGCGCTCGCCAGTCCCGCGACGACCGCCAAAATCACCATCCCCAGGATGTCGTCGAACACGGCCGCGCCCAGAATGATCTTCGCCAGTTGCGAAGAGAGAACGTTGAGGTCTCCCAGCACGCGGGCCGTGATTCCGACGCTGGTGGCTACCATCGCCGCACCCACAAAAATCGCTTCGGTCGTGGCATCGCCGATCAGCTTCATGTAACCGAAGCCCAGGAGAAACGGAAACACAATCCCTGCCAGCGCCACCAGGAGTGCGGTCCGGCCCACCCGAATTAGGTCTCCGGGACTGGTCTCGAGCCCGGCATTAAAGAGAACGAAGATCGCTCCGATCTCGGCGATGGATTCGATGGTGTCAGTCGGATGAATCCAGCCCAGGGCGAACGGGCCCAGGATCACGCCCGCGAGAATCTCTCCCAGGACAGCCGGCAAGTACACTCGCTCAAATAACTCGCCAACCACCTTCGCCGCCAGAAAGATGGCGAATAGTTCCAGCAACAGAGTTTGTGGACCATGACCCATCGAGGAACGAGGATACGGGCAGCGGCATTTTCATGCAAGAAGATCCGGCGTCCTAGCTGGCTTGCGAAGCTGCGCGTTGCTGTACCGCAACGCGGAATATTTTTTCCAGCATCGCGACCAGTTCCGATCGCGAGTAGGGCTTCGGAAGAAAGTAAGTCTTGGGCTCCTGAGGCTCTCGATCACAGTCATTTTCCACATAGCCCGAGGTCAAGAGGATGGCAAGCTCTGGGGAAGTGCTGCGCAGGTCCTGCGACAATTGGCGGCCTCCTCGGCCCGGCAGCGTCATGTCGGTCATGAGCAAATCGATCCTGTCGTGATGGAGTTCGTAGATTTTCACTGCCTCTTGGGCGTCGCCGGCGGGCAGCACTTCGTATCCAGCACTCTCCAAAATACGGCAGGTTGCCTCTCGCACGAAGTGTTCATCCTCGACCAGCAACACTACTCGCCGGGGACTTCGCTCGCTGGGACCCGATGCCGAGGGAGAGTCACGGAAGTCCAAGGACGTGAGGCACCTTGGATACAACCCTCTGCTTCCATGCCCTCTCCCGCAAGGCACGAAGGGGCGTAGCTGGACGCCCGCGGTGAAAGTGGGGGTCCATCCTCAACTTCCAATTCAATAGTCCCAGAAGTTTCGGTTCGTACTATCCCCGGCCCGACTCTTACCATGGACAGCTAGCGACCTACTTCAGCGTGCTGAGCACCGTCTGCCGGGGATCGAGCACGATCTTGTGCGTGCCCAGCGGCGCATTCAGATGAAACGACGTCTCCGGGCCGTCCGCCAATACTTGTCCGAGGAACACAGTTGCATTGGTCGACGTGACGCCATAGACGGGAATCGCCGTAACCAGATCGTCCGGCGCATCTTTCTGTTCGATCACGCCCACAACGGCGACGCCGTGCTCCTTCGGAGTAAACCGAACATCCCGCGCTTCCATGCGAGGCATGGCTGTGCCATTGATCCATCCATCCAGAAACCAATCCAGCGAACGCCGATTCTCGAACCACAAGGCGCGCGGCAATTCTTCTTCGAAAACCCGCATCACTTCTTGCGTGCTCACACTCTTGCCCGCATAGCGCTCCCGAACCTTTCGCAGGGCGCGGAAGAAAGGTTCTTCCGGATGCGCACCAGCGTTCCGTGATCGCGGAGCCGCCGCGGAATCACGCAGCATGCAACGCAGCATGTGGAATAGCCACGTCCCTCGCTCGTAGCTGATGGCCTCGTATCCGCCGGGGAAGTGCGAGGAGATCAGTCGCTGGCCGAGCGTGACGGGACCGGCATCGCGCAACCATTCTCCTTCTTTGTTTTTGCTGAGAAGATCCTTGCGGTACACCTCCAGCACCTGGCGGAACTGCGCCGGGTTCTGCTGCTCCAGTACCAGGAGCGCCGAATAGTTGGCCAAACCTTCCACCAGCCACTGGTCGCGATAGCTGCTCCACAACACGAGATCTCCCCACCACTGATGGGCGGTCTCGTGGGCCAGCACCTGACTGCTCAGGAGCGCGCGGTCGGGATCGAGGCGCAAATCGGTCTGCTCCTGCGGACTCAGAAAGGCATAGCTGGAAAGAAAGACGAGTCCGGGCCATCCCTGACTCAGGTCGCCCGGCATCTGCGTGAGCGCGAGCGAGCCAAACGGATAGGGTCCGAACCATTGCGAAAAACTGCCAATCGCGCGCGCCGTCTTATCCGCCACCGCCTGCACATTGCGAGCCGGCGAGGGCGGGGGCGGAGCAGCCAGCACCACCGTGGTCGTCGTCCTCGAACCGGAGAAACCCGGTTGCTCATGCATTTCCTGCGGTGCTTTGGGGAAGGAGCGCTCCACACCACTCGTTCCGTAAACTTCGACGAGCACATTGCCCGCCTTCGACTCCGCGCGAATGTACTTCCCGAGATTGAACCCGGCCACAGCAATCGGCCCCTCTGAAGTCCAATGGGAAGTTTGCATGCCAGGAGTCTCCGCCATCGCCGCGGACTGTTTGCCAGTCGCCACTAACGTCCAACTTGCGGGATATTGAAATTCCAAATCGAACTGTGCCGGACTCAATCCGAAATTCGGATACCACGTCCCCCGCTCTCCCACATACAGCAACCCGATTCCCGCCTCCGACAACACCTCGCCGGCGTAGGTGAAAACCAGCTTCAGCTTTTGTCCCGTTTCGAGCGGCGCCGGAAACACCACGGCCACCAGATCGTTCCCCTTGCGCCGAAGTTGAGTTCCTTCCAGCGCTTCATTCTGGATGAAGTCCACGGGCTTTCCATCCATCCGCACGGCGTCCGTCTTGAGATAACGGGACAATTCAAACAGCAGTGTCCGCTGTCCTCCCTTGCGAACCAGCACATCTACTTCCGCGGACGCCCGCAACGTTGTGGGAGGCTGCACCGTGGCTCGAATCCGGAAGCTTCGGATGTTAACGTCGTTGACGTCGCCCGCCCCCGAACCCTTCGACCCTCCGCGCGGTTCCAACGCGCCCGGACGAAACGAAGTCCACACATCCCAGAACGCAACCCCCTCTCGCAAGCGGATTTGGCCCACCCACAGCGGCTCGGAGACAGAGGCGTCCCAGAATACTTCGAAGTTGCCCAGCTTCTTGCCCTGAAGGCGGGCATGAAACAGTCGCGGAAATTCCTGCGCAGGTTCCATTCCGCCGGGCGTGGGAAGAAAGTGAGAGAAGTCCAGCAGAAAACGGAGCGCGTCCGACTCCGACAAATTGCGGCTCATTTCGGTCAGCTGCTTAGCCGCTTCGCCGCCCTCGGGAAAAAGCGAGAGCTCCGGCTCCCAACTGGCCGCCGTGTCGTCGTTAAAGCGGAAGTATGCCGAGCTAAATTGTTCTTCCAGGATTGCCATCCCGGTGAAGAGTGCCAGCGATCCGCGTTCCGCCTTGGTGGGAGGTCGTAGCAGAACCTCGCCCTCGCCCTCGAAGTACGCGCCGGTGATGCGCCCGCAGATGTCCTCGGTGAATGCGATCGTGCCATCGTCCAGCACCAGATGGAGGTTGGGGCGGTCGACGGAAGCGCCGCGTACGCGATACACACGGTGCTGGTCCAGTCCCACCGATCGCAAACGCGCGTAGAGACCGGCGGTGGTCGACGGACAATTTGCGTTCGTGGGAGCGGATTGCGCCCATGCCACGCTCGCCGCCAGGCAGCATGCCAGCATGAACACTGGTCCGCGGTAGTTCGGTACCTTGGTCACCTACGAAAGGTCTCCTCACCGTTTTAAGATCAGCTGAGTGCGAACCTGGTCCATTGCAATTCTAGAGGTCATTTCATAATGAACCAAGCGGGCGGTGTTGCCCATGTCTTTGGGTGGCGCAGCGGTTTACCGCTGCGGTCAAAGTTCCGGTTTGAGTCCGGCTTTAGCTGCTGCGGTAGCACTGTTCGCTTGGGAACGACCTTTTCGGCGGCCCGTAAAGCCATGCCCTCCCGCAAGGCATTCGCTGGATTGCTTCTAGTGCTTGTAGCCGCTCTGCCGGCGCCGGCAGACGTCATCCGCCTCAAGAACGGACGCACCATCTGGGCCGATCAAGTCCGCCAGACGAAAGACCGCGTCGAGTATGACGTGGGAGAAGACACCTACGCCATTCCCAAATCTTCCGTAGACCGGATTGACGCCGGCGGCATGGCGCCCGTCCGCTCGGGCTCCAGTTCGTCTCACGACGTGCCCGACTTCACGCCTGCCGCGCCGACTTTCACTCACGAAGCCGACGTCACAGGAAGAGTCATCCGCGACAACAAGGTAGATGCCGACGGCTTGTCCGCAATCGAGCGTGAAGGCAAGCCCGAACTGGCCGCCACCGCATACTTTCTCGCCGGCAAGCATGAATCCGACGCCGGAAATTTTCCCCAGGCCAAGCATTATTTTGAAACCGCGCTCCGCTTCGCGCCTGAGAATTCCACTCTGCTGACGTACTACGCCGCCTGTTTACTCCGCACCGGCCACGCACCCGAAGCTGTGCCGTACGCCGAACGAGCAGTGCGCGCCGCTCCTGATTCGCCCGACGCACTCGCGATGCTCGGATTCGCACAATTCGCCAGCGACCATACCGCCGACGCGATTCGCGCCTGGAAGAAGTCGCTGAAAATGCGTCCTGACGCCGCCATCACTCAATATCTTGCCAAGGCGGAGAGGGAATCGACCGCCGAATCCGACTTCTCGCAACACGAGAGCAGCCACTTCAACCTGCACTTCGAAGGCAAACAGACGCCCGAAAGTTTTCGTCGCGACCTGCTCGCCACGCTCGAATCTGACTATGACGACCTGGTCCGCGACTTGGGATACTCGCCGCACAACACCATCGCAGTCACGCTCTATACCGAGCAGGCATTTTTCGACGTCACGCGCGCCCCTTCATGGAGCGGCGCAGTCAACGACGGCAAGTTGCGCATCCCAATCAGTGGCATGACCGGAATGACCTCTGACCTAGCCCGCGTGCTGAAGCATGAACTGGCGCACTCGTTCATCAACCAAATGTCTGGCGGACGTTGCCCGACCTGGCTTCACGAAGGCATCGCGCAAATTGAAGAAGGCAAATCATCCGCCACCTACGGTCGCCCGCTGGCGCAACTTTTCAAGGACGGCACCGAGATTCCCTACAACGTGCTCGAAGGCAGCTTCATGCAGTTCGCCACTCCGCAGGCCACCCTCGCCTACGCCGAATCCCTGGCCGCCGTGGAGTACATCCGCGACACCTATGGCATCAGCGAAATCCCGCGCATCCTGGAACGGTTGGCCCATGGCAGTTCCACCGAGGCCGCTCTGCGATCGACCATCCATGCCGATTACAGACAGCTGCGCGACGACCTCGGGCGCTGGCTGAAAGATAAGTACGGAGAATAACCCACTTAAGCGCTAACTTGGGCTTTTTGGGGCGAAGTGGCCTGCCAACTTCCGCGAACGTCGTTTCTGGATAACTTCCGTGTAGCCGACCATCCGGGAGATGGGGAATTGGACAACGTGTGTAGAAAAAAGTCGCCAACAGCGCTTTAGTGCGGTGCGATAAGCGCGGTCTTAACCTCTTTCGAATCTCCTGCTCCGCCCCACGAGATAAGGGCATCTGAACCAATGATCTGCATCCTTGGATGTCCCAGGTCGTCAGTTGAGCCTTCAGGGATAATCTGACGGTGAATCGTACTGTCACTCGAATCGCGTCGCGAACCACCGCTTCTGGCGAGGACCTTCATGCGGCTCGGGTGAAATTCTATGAGGTGACTGTGTGGGAACTGACTGTCATGCCCCAAGCGAGGAAATAATTGTCCTCCGTCGACAGCGGCAATCTCGTTGAGCATTCCGCTGAAGATCCAGCGATGCACGGGATAAAGCATGTACCAATAGAGAAGCCCCGCCAATCCAGCAGGATCAAAGATGGCAGTCTGCCGAATAACGGAGCCTCGGCTATTTGGTTCGACCTCGAACTGCAGCCACGCGCGGCCCGGGACTTTCATTTCAGCGACCAGACCGAGTTCGTGATCTGGCACAAAAGTTTCCACGCGCCAGAAATCCAGAGCATCGCCCGCGGAAAGCATGTGAGGATCGCGACGGCCCCGGCGCAATCCCACGCCACCAACTAGGAGATCCACTGCGCCTCGAAACCACCAAAGAACATTGGCAAAGTACCAACCATTCAAACCTCCGATGCGCTGAATCGGAGCAAAAGCTGAAGCTGGGGAAACCGATACTTGCACCGTTCGAGAATCGACGAGCCTGGTGCCAAACTTCATGCCACCCCATGACTGCGGCTTCCCCGCCGAGGAGAGAGCGTCGCACCAACTAGTCTGGGCAAATTCCTGGTCTTCGTGGTGAAGAGCTCTCTCTATCGCTTCTCGTAAACCTTTCGGCTTGATGTCAAAGGCGGTCAAAGCGGAGGTGTCGTGCACCAGAGTTGGGTTGCGCATACTATCGACGAGCTTGCGGCCAATCCGGGCATAAACCGGCGTGACCAACCCCAACCACAGACTTGAGAGGCGAGGGGTCAAGATTGGAACCGGGATCATCCAGCGACGGAGGCCGCATTGCCGGGCATACTCGTGCATGATTTCACCAAAGCTAACTTGTTCGGTGCCGCCAATTTCGAAGACTCCGCATTGTTCCACCGGCAACACCAGCGCGGCCGTCAGGTATGCAACCACATCTTCAACCGCGATGGGTTGGGCGTGGACGGCAACCCAGCGCGGGCAGATCATTACCGGCAACCGCTGTACGAGGGCGCGAATCATTTCAAATGAGAGACTGCCGGAACCGATAACGATGGATGCGCGAAATTCGATCGTCGGGATCTTTGAACTCCGCAAGATGTCTGCAACCTCGTGACGGCTTCGCAGATGAGCAGACAGTGCTTGGTCCTGTTCCCCTAAGCCGCCCAGATAGACGATGCGTCGTACTCCAGAATCGCGTGCTGCATCGGCGAAATTTTGGGCGGCTTCGCGATCCTCTTCTTCAAACTTACCCGGAGAACCCATGGAGTGGACTAGGTAATAGGCCGTGTGCACTCCTGCCATCGCCGGCGCTAACGAACTACGATCCAGGCAATCTGCCTTAATGACTTCCGTGGAAGCAGCAACTTTTGGTCTGAGAAAGTCAGGGCGCCGAGCCAGGCAGCGAATGGGCCAGCCCGCTTTCTCCAACTCCTTGAGTAGGCGCCCCCCGATGTAGCCCGACGCTCCCGTTAACAGGACGAGCGGGCGATGATCTGCTCCCATTAGATCCCCCTCATTCGGCCCACTGAGTCAGCCTGGCGTGATCGTAGCATTTGCCGGAGCACTTGTTTTTCACGAAAGGCTAGTGACCAACCACTAAGCAACCTGTCGTCTCCGCTCGGTCGGTTGCCCTTATAAGATCCTCGATGTACTAGCGGGCCTTCGCGCGACTGTGCCCGAGTCACGGGCCAACCGGAAGTTATTCCGGGCCAGAAGTCGGGTTCTGGGAAGTTGGAAGTCCAGCCAGGGCTTGGCCGATCTCAGCGGATGTCAAATTGACGGCCCCGGCAAAAGAAATTCCGCCTTAAGTTAGCGCTTATCTGAGTCGCTCCCCACTTCCGTCCGATTGCTCGCACTCCCCGGCTGTGGTATTTTCGCCCCACATGAAGAGCATGCTTTCCAGACTCGGATTCGGATCGGCGGTCGCGGACCCCGCGGAACTCGTGCATGCGATCAGTCCGGACCTGAATGGCGCCGAACTCGCCGTCGCCTATTTTTCAGGACGAGCAGGCGGAGACTTCTATGAATTCACCCGAGTCAGCCCCAACCGGCTCCTCTTCGGACTACTGGATGTGGCCGGCAAACGCGACGATAGCCGTCCCATCCTCACCGCTGCCCAGTCCTGCTTCCGTTCCGTGGGAGCCGAACTCTTTTCCGATCCGGAATTGAACGAAGCCGAGGCCATGATCGAACTGGCGCGGCGACTGAATCTTGAGATCATGCGGGCCGCCGGCGGCGTACGGAGTTGTCCCACCTTCGCGGGCTGCTACAACGAGGAACTCGGTACGGTGTGCTACGTGAATGCCGGCCACACTCCGGGCCTTTTGTGCGATCAATCCAGCATCGAGGAACTGCCTGCCACCGGCCTGCCCCTAGGACTTTTCTCCCTCGCGCCAACCGATGCCCGGATTGTCGGTCTCGGACCCGAAGGCGCCCTGGCCATAGTTTCGCGCGGCGTAGTGGAGGCACAGTGTGATGACGAGGAATTTGGATTGAACGGCGTCAAACGGGTCATGGGTGGAAAGCCTCCATCCGCCACCCTGCTTGCGCGAGGCATTCTCGAGCAACTCCAGAGCTTCGTGTGCACCGCACCGAAACACAACGACGTCACCGCTCTCAGCCTGAAGCGCGCCGCCTAAAGACGAACCTGGGTTTCTTAGCGTCCTTTGCCGGCACTTCTTCGCGAGCTTTGCGGTTAAAGTCTTTGGCCTGATTTGCGACAAAGTTCAAACCCTCTAACCGCAAAGTTCGCGAAGAGAACCGCAAAGGACGCTAAGTCTGCTCCATTTGTGAAACTGCCCAGCCCTCCTCGCCTTGGCCTTCATCCACTTCCCGGCGTAAAATAGCATCCAATCAATATCCTGGTTTTGCCCAGATTAGTGAGCCCCCATATGAAGAACCCGAGACTCCCCTTGCTATGCGCGGTTGCCGGCGCGCTCTTGTTCCCGGCGCTGGTGCCGGCCGACACCGTCGTCGAAGAGATTATTGTCCGCGTGAACAATGAAATCATTACCCGCACGGAATACGCCCATAGCCGCGATCAGCTCAAGCAGGAAGCGCAGCAGCAGAACGCAGCCAACGCCGACCGCATTATCGCCGAAAAGCAGCGCGACATTCTTCGCGACCTGATTGACCAGCAACTCCTGCTGCAAAAAGGCAAAGACCTGGGCATTACCGGCGACACCGAACTCATCAAGCGCCTCGACGAAATGCGCAAGCAGATGAACCTGACGTCGATGGAAGAGTTGGAGAAGGCAGCCGAAGCGCAGGGTATTTCCTACGAGGAATTCAAACAGAATACCCGCAACGGAATTATCACGCAGCGAGTCATCGGACAGGAAGTGGGCCAGCACATGGCTCTCAACAAAGATGAAGTCAAAAAATTCTACGAAGAACACCAGGCGGAAATGGAGCAGCCTGAACAGATTCGCTTGAGCGAAATTCTGGTCGCACCCAAGGCGCCGCCCGCCCCCGCTGCTGGAGCCACTCCGCCGCCGGCTCCCACCCAGGACGAAACCGACGCCGCTATGGCCGCTGCCCAGGCAAAAGCGCAGGGCATACTGGATCAGATTCATAAGGGCGCGAGTTTTGAAGATCTCGCTAAGAAGCAGTCCGACGGCCCATCTGCTGCCCAGGGTGGCGACCTCAGTAACTTCAAGCGCGGAGTGCTCGCCAAGCAACTTGAGGACAAAGTGTTCGCCCTTAAGGCCGGCGAAACCACCGAGGTGCTTCCTACCAAGCAGGGCTATGTGATCCTGAAAGTGAGCGAGCACCAGATGGGGGGCATCCCCACTCTGAAGGAAGCCGAGCCCCGCATTCAGGACGCCCTCTATATGCAAAGACTCCAGCCCGCCTTGCGCTTGTATCTTACTCATTTGCGGGAAGAAGCTTTCATCGACATCAAGCCGGGCTACATCGACACCGGCGCCAGCGCCAAGCAGACCAAGCCAATCGAAACCAACACTCCAAGCGCCAACTCCAAAAACCTGAAAAAGAAGAAAAAGCTGGGCGTGTTTTAGTTTAGGCTGAGGCCGGGTAGAGTTGACGGGATTCCCGGTTTTGTTCTTGAGTTTGATTTTGTTTTGATTCTGATTTGTTTTTGATTCCAATTTTGTTTTTCTGATTTTGTTTTGAAGGGGCGCGGCTTCAGCCGCGCCGTCTGTGCCGAAAAATCAACGCGGCTTTAGCCGCGCAGTCAGGCTCACCGATCGATCCGAGGCTCATGAAAGAGTTCTTCATCTCCGAGTGCCCCCAGCACGAAAACAAAATCATCACATCGAGCTTTGTAGTCGTCTCCAAACAGGTGAAGGCCAAGAAGAGTGGCGAGCCCTACCTGGCGCTCACTCTCGGCGACCGCGCCGGACAGATCGAAGCCAAGATGTGGGATAACGTCGAAGAGTTCATCGACATCTTCGAGCAGGACGACTTTCTCAAAATCAAAGGCCTCATCAACAAATACAAGAATCGCTTTCAACTCACCATCCACAAACTTCGCCGCATGCAGGACGCAGAAGTTGACTTTTCCGACTACCTCCCCAAGACCACAAAAGATATCGACGAACTTTGGCGCACGCTCACCGATTTCGTCGGCACTTTCGAGAATCCGCATCTGAAGTCGCTGGTCGATCTGTTTCTGTCCGACCAGGAAATTGCCGACCGCTATCGCATCGCGCCCGCCGCCAAGACTCTGCATCACGCCTACATCGGCGGACTACTCGACCACGTGGTATCGCTATTTCGTTCCTGCGATCTGCTCTCCCGGAATTATCCGCAGATTAACCGTGACCTGCTGCTGACCGGAGCGTTCCTGCACGATATCGGCAAGATTCACGAACTGACCTACAACCGTTCGTTTTCCTACAGCACGCGCGGACAATTGCTCGGGCACATGATCATCGAACTGGAAATGTTGCAATCCAAGGTTGCGCAATTGCCCGATTTTCCTGGCGATCTGAAGACGCTCCTCGAACATCTCATCATCAGCCACCACGGACAATACGATTTCGGATCGCCCAAGCTGCCTATGTTTCCAGAAGCACTCATGCTCCATTATTTGGACGATCTCGATTCAAAAATGGAGGCCATGCGGGCGCAGTTTGAACGGGAAGGCGAAGTGGAAGGGCCGTGGACCAGCTATAACCCGTCCATGGGCAGGCCCCTCCTGAATTCGGCGAAGTTTCTTCGAGGCAAGCCTACTGCGCAGCCCGAAGCGCTTTCGTCCGGAACGCCGCCCACCGTTGCCGCTGCAGTCTTGCCCCAGGACGCCCCTCGCGATCTCTTCGGCGAGCCCAAGGACGAACCGGCTGCCGCTGGAATCACAGGTCGCGCCGGAAAATTCTAACTGGCGTTTAATTTCTCTGGGTTGAGCCCGCGCGTTTCATTCCCAATGGATTTCTCTACCTTTACCACCATCACGTTCGACTGTTATGGCACGCTCATCGACTGGGAGACCGGCCTGCTCCCCGTGCTGCGCCGCCTGCTTGCCGCTCACCGTCAGACTATGCCGGACGCCGCCATCCTTGAACTCTACGGTGAATTTGAAGCGCGCGCCGAGAGCGGCGCCTACCAGAGCTATCGCAATGTACTGGAATCGGTAGTGCGCCAATTCGGCGAGCGCTGCGCTTTCCATCCCAGCTCCGCCGACCAGCGCTCCCTGCACGAGTCTGTACAGTCGTGGCCGACGTTTCCCGACACGGTCGCTGCTCTTCAAAAACTTCAGCAGCGCTACCGGCTGGCGATCATCTCGAACATTGACGACGACCTCTTCGCGGAAACCCGCAAGCGTCTCGGAGTGGAGTTCTCGGACGTAATCACCGCGCAACAGGCGCGCAGCTACAAGCCCTCGCTCAACAATTTTCGATTGGCCTTACAGACTCTCAGAATCGATCCGTCGCGGTTGCTCCACGTGGGACAAAGCATCTATCACGACGTCATTCCCGCGCAGTCCCTCGGCATCCGTACAGTGTGGGTGAATCGGAGATCGGCTCGTCCGGGTGTAGGCGCCGTTCGCCAAGCCGACGGGAAGCCGGACTTAGAAGTGCCCGACCTGGTGACCCTAGCCAGCCGAGCCGTGTGACCCGCCACCTGCCACCCGCGACCTCTTCTACATCGGTATCGGCACGCTGACAATTTTCTTCCGAATTGCCACCGTTACCAATTGCGCTTTGTTGTGGATGTCGAGTTTCCGCATCAGATTAAACTTGTGCGCTTCGACGGTCTTCGCGCTGACTCCCAACTGTCCGGCTGCCTGACGTACGGTTCGCCCTTCCGCAAGCAGCTTCATCACTTCGCGCTCCCGCGGAGTCAAGGTTGTCCGATCCGGCCGCAGTCGCGACGACTTCCGTCCCACGCCGTCCTCCTGCAACTGGCGCAGGATGCGAGGACTGAATGCCCGTTCGCCCGCATGTACATTGCGCAGCGCTTGCAGCAGGTGTGGGGCGGGCGTATCTTTCAACAGGTATCCGCTCGCTCCGGAGCGCAACGCCTGCGTCAGGTATTCCTGATCCTCATGCATTGTCAGGAAGACGATGCGTGTGTCGGTGCAGTGCTCCTCAATCAGCCGCGCCGCTTCGAACGACGACATGCCCGGCATGGTGATATCGAGCAGCACAATGTCTGGACGATGCTCGATCACCTGCTTCAGCGCTTCGCTGGCATCCGCCGCTTCGCCCACCACGGAAAAATCCGGAGCTTCTTCCAGCAGGCGGCGCACGCCCTCGCGTAGCAGCGCGTGATCGTCTGCCAGCACGCAGCGGATTCGCTTGCGGCCATCGAAACTGAATGGGTCGGACTTCAGAGAGAGCACCAAAACACACTCCTCGCGCGGGATTCGGACGAAGCAGCGCGCTGGAGTCGGAAGCAGAACTTCCTGCTACTTCACTTGAAAGATTATCTTGATTGTACCCGCTCCCACCCGGCCATGGCTCCAGAATCGACGGAAATATCGCGATTTTTCTTCTTTCATTTACAATGCATGTTCCCATGTTGCGCTACTTCACTTCCGGAGAATCCCACGGCGAAGCGCTGGTTGCGTTCATTTCCGGCCTTCCCGCCGGCCTGTCCGTCGATCAGGAGTTCGTGGACCGCGAACTCTGGCGTCGCCAGCAGGGCTTCGGCCGCGGCGGCCGTATGAAGATCGAACGCGATACGGCGCACATTCTTTCCGGCGTTCGCCATGGCAAGACAATCGGTTCTCCCATTTCGATGATGCTCCAGAATCGCGACTGGCAGAACTGGAAAGAGTCGCTGCCGGTGGAAACCGGCGATCCTGAAAAGCACAAGCGTGTGGCGTCGCCGCGCCCCGGACACGCCGATCTGGCGGGCGCCCTGAAATACGATTTTTCCGAAGCGCGTTACGTGCTGGAGCGCGCATCCGCCCGCGAATCTGCTGCCCGAGTTGCGATCGGCGCGCTCGCGAAACTTTTTTTGCGAGAATTGGGCATCGAAGTTCTGAGTCACGTGATCGCCGTTGGCTCCTCGTCCATTGCCGATCGCGAAATCGCGTGGGAGAAAATCGAAGAAGTCTGTCGCAAGGAAGAAATCCTGCTCAGCTGCGCCGATCCGGAAGCCGAGCTCCGCATGAAAGAAGAAGTCGACAAAGTTCTGCGCACCGGCGATTCCGTAGGCGGCGTCTTCGAAGTCGTCGCCCACAATGTACCTCCCGGCCTCGGCACCTACATGCAATGGGACGAGCGCCTCGACGCCCTGCTCGCCGCCGCCGTGATGTCGTTGCAGGCCGTGAAAGCGGTTGAGATTGGCATCGGCATTCACGCCGCCTATTCTCCTGGATCGGCTGTGCACGATGAAATCGGATACCAGAAAGACTCCGGACAGACTGGTTTTACGCGCACTCGCAACAACGCCGGCGGCATTGAGGGCGGTGTTTCCAACGGACAGGAAATCCGTGTGCGCGGTTATCTGAAGCCGATTTCCACGTTGCGGCGTCCGCTACAGTCCGTGGACTTCACCACCCGCGAACCCGTGAAGGCCGCTTACGAACGCTCCGACGTTTGCGTCGTGCCGGCCGCTGGCGTTGCCGGGGAAGCCATGGTCGCACTGACTCTAGCGCGCTGCGCCCTGGAAAAATTCGGCGGCGATTCCATCCGGGAAACGAAACGTAACTACCAGGGTTATCTCGATCAACTGAAGAAGTACTGAACTGAACAACAAGAAGATGATTCATCCCATCGTAAAATTTGGCGACCCGGTGCTGGAGAAGCCGGCACAAACCATCACCACCTTCGACGACGATCTCAAAAAACTGGTCGAGGAGATGTTCGAGTCCATGTACGCTGCCCGCGGCGTAGGCCTCGCAGCTCCGCAAATTGGCGTCTCCAAGCGGGTGGCAGTGGTGGACGTGACGTTCAAAGACGATCCGCGCGCCAAACTTGTCCTCATCAACCCCGAGATCGTGAAAAAAGAAGGCCGTCAGCGTGGAACGGAAGGCTGCCTGAGCATCCCCGATTTTCGTGAAGAAGTAACTCGCGCCAAAACCGTGACCGTGCGCGCTCAGGATCTGACTGGTAAATTTTTCGAACACACCGGCGAAGATCTGCTGGCACGCGCGTTCCTGCACGAAACCGACCATCTGCACGGCAAGCTTTACATCTCCCACATCAGCGCGCTTAAACGCGACCTGATCAAACGAAAGATCAAGAAACTGGTGAAAGCGGGAGAATGGTAGACGGGCAGGTCTTAGGGAAACTCTGAACAAGTAACTGAATTTCGATATTCCGCGAAGCGATTCCAGCGTTCCATCCGTGGACGAGGTTTCGGACGGGCTGAAGGGCGTGGCCAAAGCGAGGGGATGTTGGTTGCCGGCTAGGCTGCCGCGGTG
>JAYTFO010000448.1:0-3859 GCA_043734305.1 Acidobacteriota bacterium
ATTCGCGGCGAAGACGCGCGCCGGCTGAATCTGCACACGCTCTCGCAAGCTGCCGCTCACACGCCAAAGTGGCGCGCGGGATTTGGTTATGAATTCATGGAGCGGCCGGATGGTTACAAGGGCCTGGTCGCAACCTATGGTCTGAAATTTGCGGAGGCGCCGCGCATCATGGACCTCGGGCTTATCACGCGCGCACTCAAAGATCATCAAGTCGACCTGATCGCTGGCAACAACACCGACGGACTGATCCGCGCGCTCGACCTGTTCGTTCTCGAGGACGACCGCCACTATTTCCCGCCCTACGAAGGTGTCGCCATCATCCGCCAGGAATTGTTGAAGACACATCCCGAGGTTGGAAGCGCGCTGAATGAGCTGGCGGGAGCGATCTCCGATGAAGACCTGCGGCGCTTGAATTACGCCGTCGATGGCGAGCATGGGGACGCGGTCACCGTTGTTCGCAATTTTCTGCGCGAACGTAAGTTGATTAATTGACTGGGAGAAAAATAGTTAGACGGTCGTGTCGCAGGAAGCGCGGTAGGCTAGTCTTCCACCGCTTGCGCGTTCAGCTCTTGCGCCGGCTCCCCGCCCGCCATGCCCTGGGCGACGATCAGCCGCCGCGCTTCGATGCGTAGTTCCGGCAGTTGCCGCCCGAACCAGATTGCGCCGGCGATGCAGGCCACGCCGCCGATTGCAACCGTGATGGGAGCACCTGCGCGGTTCGCAAGGGCTCCACCAAAGAGTGCGCCAATCGGGGCCATTCCCATGAACATCATCGAGTACAGAGACATCACGCGGCCGCGGAGTTGGTCCGGGACCATGGTCTGGATCAGAGTGTTCGAGCAGGCCATCTGGAGCATCATCGAAAATCCAGCCGGCAGAAGAAGTGCTACGGAGAGCCAGAAATAGCGCGAAAACGAAAATAGAATGACGCTGACGCCGAACCCGGCGCAGGTGATCGCGACCCAGCGGCCAAGTCCCGTGACGCCGGTTTTGGAAGCCAGCGTCAGCGCGCCCAGTAATGCGCCCACACCCGTGGCGCCCATCAGGATGCCGAGGCCGCGCGCGCCGCCGTGCAGAATCTGGTCGGCAAACACCGGCATCAGAACTGTGTACGGCATGCCCACCAGGCTGACCAGTCCAATCAAGAGCAGCAGCGATCGGATCACTTTCGTGCCGTTGACCCAGCGAAATCCTTCAACGATATCCTCGAGCGGCGAATTTTTGCTGATGCGCGTTTCGCAGTGCACCTTCATCATCAGCAGCCCAACGATCACCGCGATGTAGCTGACGGCGTTCAACCCGAAACACCAGCCTTCGCCGATTTTTGCCACCAGAATTCCGGCCACCGCCGGACCAATCACGCGCGCGCCATTGAAGATCGAAGAATTCAGCGCGATCGCATTCATCAGGTCTTCTTTGCCCACCATGTCGATGAGAAACGATTGCCGTCCGGGAATGTCTAACGCATTCACCACTCCGAGAAGCGCCGCCAGAATAAAAACATGCGGAACCTGAACGCGATGACTGAGCGTCAACCAGGCCAGGATCGCCGCCAGGACCATCGATGCGGTCTGCGTGGCAATGATCAGCCGATGCCGGTTGGTGCGATCGGCGGCGGCGCCTCCCAACGGCGAAAGTAGGAAGACCGGGATCTGGCTGGCGAAGCCGACCGCGCCCAAAAGAAATGCGGACTTCGTGATGCTGTACACCAGCCACGCCTGGGCCACACTCTGCATCCAAGTGCCAGTCAAGGAGATGATTTGTCCGCCAAAGAAAAGCTGGAAGTTGCGATGCCGCAATGCGCGCAACGTAGCCGTCCATCGAGATGGGGACAAGTTGCCGCCGCCGGATTTTTCTGTGCTGAAGTCGGCCGCCTGAGTCACGCTACTAAACCTTGGCACAAGTTAAGGATGCGGGCAACTGGAGCCAGGATGCGAAAGAGGTCAGAGGTTCGAGGTGAGATTGCAGAGGTGAAGTTCCCCAGTCGTAATTTCCACAGGATCGATCCAGATGTTCCCAATTTGTAACTTCCCGTTGCGCTCAAATCACGATACAGTGGATACCTCCGCGGTTCTCCCTCGAACCCCGCTCCGGGAAGGATGAACATTATGAGTACAGATCCCGTCCGCTTAGAGCGTCGCTGTGGTCAGCGCTTCCAATTGCACCTTCCACTCACGATTCACGTGGACGGAAAAGCTGTGCCCGGATTTACCCAGGATGTAAGTTCGCGCGGGCTCTTCCTCTATACCGAAGCTCAACTTGCCGAGGGTTCGGTCGTGGAATTGACTTTCACCATGCCCTCGGAAATTACACTCGGGGAGAGCATGCGGGTGCGCGGACGCGGACGGGTGCTGCGCGCCGACCACGCCCAGGGCGCTCCGCGAACCGGGGTGGCCGTACAACTCGACTCCTATCAGTATCTGCCCGCGCTCGAAGTCGACCCGACGGCGGAACTGGTGCGGGTTTCGATCCACGAGCCAGATGGAGAGACTCCGGGTGCGTTCTCCCACTGAAAACCAGCTCTTCCGGGTGATGGACGCGGCTTCCAAACGCTGGACATGTGTCTTACAATGCTCTGGACCAGCAGCCGGGTGATGCTTGTGTCCGGTATGGCTTCCCCTGCCACCCCGCGAGGTCGCTCCAGACGTACCTTCGATTACGAAGGTCACTTGGTCTTGGGGTAGGAAGTTCGTAGCATGACCATGAACAGCGAGAATCGACTCATGCACGGGATAGCCGTCGCCATCCTTACCGAGGATCGCGAACAATCCGTCGTTCTGAACACCCGGGTGGAAAGCACTCACATGGCCCGGACCGTGCTCAGCCATGTCGGATTCCCCGCGGCACCGAGCGATGCCGTGCTTCGTCAGGTTCTCGATCAGCGTGCGGAAATTGTGGTGGTGGATATTGATCCGCAGAATCCGCAGCGTGCCATCCGCGCCATTGAAATGATTCATGCCGCCGCCGGCGACGTCACAATTTTTGCGATCGGCGAGATGAGCCAGCCGACTAACATCGTCTCCGCCATGCGAGCGGGCGCGCGCGAATTTCTCGACCGGGGCTCCAACCGCGAGTCGATGATCGAAGCTTTTACCCGCTTCACCGCCTCGGTGAGCCGCGCCCAACGCAGTGCCGGCAAGGCTCGGGTCTTTACTTTTCTGAACGCCAAGGGTGGAGTCGGTTGTACCACTACCGCCGTGAACACAGCCGTCGCTCTGGAGCAGGCTCATGGGCGCGTGGTTCTGGTGGATTTTGCGCACATCGGACATGCCGCCCTGCAATTGAACCTGCGGCCTCAGTTCACGGTCATCGATGCCTTGCAGAATCTGCATCGCATGGACGTGTCGCTGCTCGAAGGTTTGATGACCCATTACCGCAACGGCCTTCATCTGCTGGCCGGGGCGCAGCAGCCGCACAACGCCGTGCCCACCGCAACCGAACTGGCGCGCCTGTTCGATCTGCTGGTGAGCCAGTACAACTTCGTGGTGGTGGATTGCTCCGGCCGCGTCGACGCCACCATGCAGATGATTTGCGATCTTTCGAATGCCGTCCTGATGATCGCGCAGACCGATGTGGTCTCGCTCTGGAGCGCCGGTAAGGTTCAGGCATTCCTGCAGGAAGGAGCCGGCCGCGATCGTCTGCGGATTGTGCTCAATCGCTATAAGAAGATCCCAGGCTTCACGGAAGAAGACGTGGAAAAAGCCACCAACTGTAAGGTCCTGTGGAAGATTCCCAACAACTTCCAAGTCGTCGGACCGGCCATCGACAAGGGCAGTCCAGTCGCCTTGCAGGACAGCGATATCAGCCGCTCCTACCAGGGACTGGCCTCGGAACTAGCGGGCGCCTCCACCGCCGATGG
>JAYTFO010000449.1:0-8262 GCA_043734305.1 Acidobacteriota bacterium
AGTTTCCAAGTGTGAGAATCCATCTTGGAGGACCTTCTCGATGGCGATATCTAGAATTTTGCTCGTGGACGACGATGCCGTCGTTCTCAGCATGTTGAAGCAAGCGTTGGAGGGCGACGGGTTTGAGGTCGTCACCGCAAATAACGTAAACGAGGCGCTGAAGCGCATCGTCACGGAAGACTTCGACGTGCTGCTCTCTGACCTGCACATGCCGAACGCCGGGGACGGCTTCACCGTCGTGAGCGCCATGCACCACATCAACCCCAAGGCAATAACGCTGGTGCTTAGCGGCTACCCAGAGCTGCAAGAGGCCATGGCCGCAATCCGCGCGCAGGCTGATGAAGTCCTTGTGAAACCGATGGAAATCGCTGCACTTCGGAGTCTCATACACCAAAAAATCGCCAACCCTACCGCTCGGAAGTCACTCGCTACAGAGAGCGTAGCCTCCATACTGGAGCGCGACCTCGACACGACCATTCAGCACTGGATGGGACTGGTGGAGTGCGACCTAGAACTAACCTGTATCCCGCTGACCGTTCAGGAGCGCACCGGGCATCTGCCTAAGCTTCTCCGAGACTTGATTGTCCGCCTGCGCCTCCCCCCACTAGCGAAAGCTGCGATCTCCATGGCCGCGCACGAGCACGGAATACTGCGACGTAACCAGGGCTATACCGTCCCCATGGTTGTAGAGGAGTCACGAATCCTACAGGTGAGCATCTTTAACACCCTGAACAACAATCTGCACTCGGTGAATTTCAGCAAGCTGCTGCTGGACGTTATCACGATCGCAGACGAAGTGGATTCGCAATTGAAACAGGCGACTCTCTGCTACGTTGACTCCGAGCCCATTCTGTCGGCGGCATAGGGCGCGAAAGCGTGTCCTGAATAAGGATTTACAAAGAGCGACGAATCGGCAGCTTGTTGCGTTGGCCGGGTGCCTGAGGTTTCGGCTTTCCGAAACCTTGGTGCGTGCAGCAGAGAGACTCTTCGTGAGTCACCAATGCAGCCCGGGTGTCTTCTTGATCTCGATGTATTTCGGCCTCTGCTGACAGTAGGTACCCAATCGGGAACCACGATGCATCGCTTGACAGGCCTTGACCGCTTCCATACATTCGGTGGGACCCAGACCTAAAAGGACTCGCGTCATGAAGCCCCTTGCCGGATACCAAGCGCCCTGTCCTGGAACGCAGCCCGACCATCTCCATCCGCTGTATGTGTCGTCCATCAAACGGTCTCCGACTCGGCCGCTGGTGCAGGTTCCACATACGCTGTCCGAGGTCACCGGCCCGTCGATTAGTCCGGAATTGGTCTCCGCCGCCGCTTGCGATCTAACCCGCCAGCACAAATCGGAACCGATCGGAGAACGCATCATCGTGAGCGGGCGTGTGCTGGACGAGAACAGCCGTCCCGTTGCCCATACTCTCGTCGAAATATGGCAGGCCAACTCCGCCGGACGCTATATGCATGCAGTCGATCAGCACGATGCGCCCCTCGATCCGAACTTCACAGGATGTGGACGAGCCATCACCGATGCCGCGGGCCGCTACCGCTTCGTGACCATTCGTCCGGGAGAATATCCCTGGCGCAATCATTACAATGCCTGGCGGCCGGCGCACATTCATTTTTCGTTGTTGGGTCCAGCGTTTGCGACTCGGCTGGTGACGCAGATGTTTTTCCCGGGCGATCCCCTGCTGCCGTTTGATCCGATCTTCAACTGCACGGGCGATGAGAAGGCTCGCAACCGGCTGATCTCCGTGTTCGATTGGGAATCGACCGAGCACCTGCATGCCCTGGGCTACCGCTTCGACATCGTCCTGCGCGGCCGCGAAGCCACTCCGATGGAGGGCAAATGAGCCTGCAAGCCACTACATCGCAGACCGTCGGCCCCTTCTTCAATCTCGGCCTGCAATGGCTCAATCAGGATAATCTTGCGCCCGACGACGTTGCCGGCGAGCGCGTCACCATTCAGGGGCGAATTCTCGATGGCGACGGTGTACCCGTGCCGGACGCTCTCGTGGAAATCTGGCAGGCCAACTCGCATGGGAAATATGCGCACCCAGAGGACACGCAGAACAAGCCTCTGGACAAAGGCTTTCACGGATACGGCCGCGTACCCACTAGTCCGGAAGGCGTCTTCCGCTTTACTACCATCAAGCCCGGTCCAGTGCCCGGTCCGGATGGGGGGGAGCAGGCTCCGCATCTACTGATCTCAATCTTTATGCGCGGACTGCTGAAACGACTCACGACTCGAATGTATTTTCCCAACGAAGCGCGGAATGCAGCGGACCCGATCCTGAATTTGGTGGAACCCGCTCGACGCTCGACCCTGATCGCGAAAGGCGCTGCGGACGCCACCGGCTCGCTCGAATGGAATATTATTCTGCAAGGACCGGACGAAACTGTATTCTTCGATCTGGGATTGTGACCCACCTGCAATGACCTTGCTCGATCCACTCTTCGGTTCGGCGGCAATGGGCGAAGTCTTCTCCGACGCCGCTCGCCTCCAGCGCATGCTGGATTTCGAATCCGCGCTCGCCCAAGCTGAGGCAAAGTGCGGCGTGATTCCAGCCGCTGCCGCTCAGGCCATTGCCTCGAAATGTAAAGCAGACTTGATCGATGTGAACGCGCTGGCGAATGCCACCGCGCTATCATTGAACCCTGCGATTCCACTGGTCAAGCAACTCACGGCGTTGGTCGCGAAAGACGATCCTGAAGCAGCGCGATTCGTTCACTGGGGCGCAACCAGTCAAGACGTCAACGACACAGCACTTGTTCTTCAGATAAGGCAAGGGTTCGACATTGTCGATCGTGACCTGACCTCTCTCTGCGACAGCCTGATCGAACTTGCCCAGAAGCATCGCTCCACGCCGATCGCAGGACGCACCCTGATGCAGCACGCCCTGCCCACAACCTTCGGCGTGAAGGTTGTGGGATGGTTGGATACAGTTCATCGCCATCGCGAGCGCCTTGCAGAAACTCGAAAGCGAGCACTGGTATTGCAGTTCGGCGGCGCGGTCGGAACTCTCGCAGCCCTGCACGGAAAGGGTCTGCAAGTTGCCTCTGCGTTGGCCACGGACCTTCGTCTCACGCTTCCCGCTGCACCCTGGCATACACAACGCGATCGTGTAGCCGAGGTCGCGACCACCTTGGGATTATGCGTAGGCACGTTGGGCAAGATCGCTCGCGACATCTCGCTCCACATGCAGACCGAAATTTCCGAAGTGTTCGAACCCGCAGGCGAAGGCCGTGGCGGTTCATCCACCATGCCGCACAAGCGCAATCCAGTCACTGCGGCCGTGGTATTGTCGGCGGCGACCCGCGTCCCCGGACTGGTCAGCACCATGTTGAGCGCGATGGTGCAGGAAGACGAGCGCGGCCTCGGCAACTGGCACGCGGAATGGGAAACGCTGCCTGAGATTTTTCGTCTGACCGCAGGCGCCCTCCATCAGATGGCCTCCATCGTCCCGCATCTCGAAGTGGACACCAAGCGCATGCGGCACAACCTCGACGCCACGCAGGGACTGATCTTCGCGGAAGCCGTCACCATGGCACTCGGCAATCAAATCGGCAAGTCTGCTGCGCACACGCTGGTGGAAGCGGCCAGCCAGCAGGCGCGAAAGAGTGGAAAGCACCTGCGCGAAATTCTGGCCCAAAACAAAGGCGTAACAGAACGACTGACGACGACGGAATTAGATCGGCTTTTTGCTCCGGAAAATTACCTCGGCGCTGCCGAGGAGTTGGTGGATCGTGTCATCGCCGCCACTCGTCCGGCGGGGAAAACCTAAATGTCGTTTGTCGATCTCGGAGATATGCGGACGCACTACGACCTCGCGCAATCCGCGCGTCCACTCCTCGTCTTCTCCAACTCTCTCGGCACCGACTTCTCGATGTGGGACCCGCAGCTGCCGGAACTGTCCCAACGCTTCCGCATCCTGCGCTACGACACACGCGGCCACGGCCAATCGTCCGTGACCGCTGGCGACTACACCATCGAACAACTCGGCCGCGATGTCCTCGCAATGCTCGATAAACTCGGCATCGACCGCATGAACTTCTGCGGCCTCTCCATGGGCGGCATGATCGGCATCTGGCTGGGAATTCACGCTCCCGATCGTTTGCATCGCCTGGTGCTCTGCAACACCGCCGCTCGCATCGGGACGAAAGAAACGTGGAACGCTCGCATCGCAACCGCGCGCAAGGATGGAATGAAACCCGTCGCAGCCGCTGTCGTCGAACGCTGGTTCACGCCCGAATTTCGCGCGTCGTTCCCCCAAAAAGTTGCGGAGGCACAACGCATGCTCGACGCCTCGCCGCCAGATGGCTACGCCGCCTGTTGCGCCGCCATCCGAGACATGGACCAGCGCGATGCCGTCGCCCAAATCACAACGCCAACACTAGTGATCTACGGCGGGAAGGATCCGGTCACGCCGTTGGCCGATGCGCAATTTCTGACTGACCAGATCCGGGGATCTGTAAAAGTGGAACTGTCCGCGGCGCATCTTTCCAATGTCGAGCAGCCTGAGGCTTTCACCAAGGCAGTGAGTGACTTCCTCTCCAAGTGAGGAGACGCACCATGGATGACGCAACGCGCTACCAGCAAGGCATGAAAGTCCGGCGGGCCGTCCTCGGCGATGAACACGTGGACCGCGCCCTGGCCTCGACCACCGACTTCAACCGCGACTTCCAGGATTTCATCACGCGCAACGCCTGGGGGGAAATCTGGACGCGTCCCGGCCTGCCGCGTCACACCCGCAGCCTGCTCACCCTCGCCATGATGGTCGCGCTGAATCGCGGGGAAGAATTGCGCATGCACGTGAAAGCCGCTTTCAACAATGGCGTCACGCGAGACGAGATCAAAGAAGTTTTGCTGCAAAGCGCGATCTACTGTGGCGTGCCCGCTGCGAACTCCGCCTTTCATATTGCGGCGGAGGTCTTGGCGGAGATGGATCAGAATACGAAAGCAAAATCAAAGAAGTGCAAACGGCCATGACCGAAGTACAACTCCTCATCGGCGATCGTGATGCCGCCGCCACCAGCGCGGCAACATTTGTCCGGACAAATCCTGTCTCAGGCGAGGTCGCGACGCGTGCAGCCGACGCCGGCGCCGACGACGCCATCCTGGCCGCCGAAGCCTTCCCTGCCTGGTCCGCACTCGGTCCGCACAAGCGCCGCAAGAAACTCCTTCGCGCCGCCGACCTGCTCGAAGCCCGCACGCCCGACTTCATCGCCGTAATGATGGATGAAATCGGTTCGACTGCCGGCTGGGCCGGGTTCAAAGTCTACCTCGCCGCCCAGATGCTGCGTGAAGCCGCATCCATGACCACGCAGGTTTCAGGCGAAGTGATTCCATCGGAAATTCCCGGCAGCATGGCATTTTCCATCCGGCAACCTGCGCGGCGGATGATTGAGCACGAACTGGCACGCTTGGGTGCGGGGCAACCTGCGGCACCTCTCAGTGCCGCGCTACGACGACGATCATGAACGTCCCCGGCTTGGCCTGCGGTCGGCCTGTCGCTCCCGGCTTTTGCTCCTCAAATTCGAAGGTCGGTAGATACGCCTTGTGCGTCGCCGTGTCGCTGTCCATGGTCTTCGCCCCGACGGCAGTCGTCACTGTCTGCTGGATTTCAAACTTGCCGGCCGCATTCTCGCCAGCCACGGCAAGCTTGCCGTCACGGCAGCTCGCGAACGCCTGGCCGCCGTCGAACTTGGTCGCATCCACACCAGCGCCAATCGGCAGATCGGCGAGCACCTTGCCGTCGTCGGCGCTCATCACGATCAGCTTCTGCGGATTTCGGCATCCAATAAACAGGCGCCGCTTCTTCGTGTCCATCGCCATTCCCACCGGAGAGCCGCCGGGCGCGACCGGCCAGTGCGCCAGTACTTTCCTCGCCTTGATGTCGACGACCGCAACCTGATCCTTGTCCTCCAGGTTTATATAGACCTTGCCCGCCCCGTCGGAAACTAGAAACTCGGGCTTGCCGCCCAACTCAATGGGAGCATCGATGGTTCCGGTCTTCGGATCCACATCCGGTTTCAGCGTCATCAGTACTCCATTGTCGCCGGAGACGACCAGCACGAGCCCGCTGGCTTTGTCGAAAATAATGCCGTCCGCGTCGGGTTGGGCGGTGATGGTCCCCAGCACGGCATTTGTCTTCAGATCAAAGATCACGACCGCGCCGCTGCCATCGCTGATGAATCCTCGTCCAGCCTCGGGGACCAGAGCAACTCCGTGGTTATGCTTCTGGCCGGGAATATCCGCGACCACCTTTCCTGATTCCGCATCGATGACCATCGTATGCGTGCTTCGCGGGACGTAGAGAAGATGATTTTTTTCGTCCACGGTGATGTAGTCCATTCCGCCTTCACCACCAATGTGAAAAGTCTTTTCGACAGCCCAGATGGCTTGCGCTGCAGATTGTCCGCTAAACGGGAACGAAACCAGCGCCAACAGGGACAGGGCCAGGGTCAGCCGAGCCATCAATGCTCTCCGGGTACGCATGGATCCTCCGAGGAATTTGTCGGGCAAGGATACCATTTCCAGGTATCTTGGGCGATCTAGTGCGCAGAAAACCGGCCTGGATGGACCTCTCTGAGCTTGTATTGAAGAGAGTTACATAGTTGCCTTGCGGCTTCATGGATTCGGGTATCAAAGAAGGCGCCAAAGCCGCGACGGGCGGTCGCAAAGTCGGCGGCCTTCGCGATCACCTTCCTGCTGGCTGTTTCGATCTTCCGGTCCAGATAATCGTCGGCTTTCATGCCCTTGCTCCGCAGCCTGTCGCTGGTTTCGGCCAGCCCCTTTGGAGTCCCCTAACCAACGGTCGTTTCATAGGATGCCCATCCAATTCACTTAGTATTACTGGCGCTATAACAGGCTGTTTATACGAATCTTATAAAGTTTCACTTTAATCAGCCCGCAGGTCTTTGATCTCGGCCATAATGATACTAATGGCCGACGATCCCACATTCTCCACCGTATGCGGCGGCAAGGGCTGCAACCATTGAACGCCAGCACCGCTCGGTGGATCTCCCGCCTCGCGACTGTCAAGCAAGACTCGCGCTTCGTGATCGCGCCGGACGAAGTGGCTCCAACTCGTCACATACGCGACACTAGGCCAGCGATGCGTATGCAGAGGAACCTTGTCGCCGGCAGGAATGTGAGTATGAATCACGCGCACTCGCTCGTTTTCGAGGAAGAGTTCATGATGCGCCGGCGCCGCTTGCAAAGCGTCAAGCAAGTCGGACCACGGCCAGTCTTGTTGGGCAGACGACGCGGGGACTTGGCTCATGATGGTCTCCATCAGAAAACAAATCGCAAAGCTAGCCGAATTGGGTCGTGCAGCTGCGAATGTGCTTTTCTATTTCATCCGCCGTGCCTTTGCAACTGTTCTTCCGATGCGATAGTGGGTGTCGTGCCAGGTCGAGAAAGAGCCTGAACCACGAAGGGCACGAAGTATCACGAAGGCCTGTAACCCCATCGGTTTCCTTCGTGGACCTTCGTGCCCTTGGTGGTTCACGGTTCGGAACTTGACCTGGTGTCGAAGTGTCCGCCGTGTTCGATCAGCGGCGACGTCGGTTCGTTCGGGCTCCGGCAGGTCGGAGATTTCGTGCAGCTGCTCACGGAATCGAGCAAGGGACGCATCCCGGAATTGCTCCCCCCTTCGGTACGGTCGCATGTTGCAGTCGCCGTTTACTTTCTATCGCGGCTCGGCTCTCAGCATGGCGGCGGATTTGGCGGTCACGCCCTCCACCGGACTGCGCGTCCAGGCTTGCGGCGATGCCCATCTGTGCAACTTCGGCATCTATGCTACCCCGGAATGCCGCGTGATCTTCGACCTCAACGATCTCGACGAAACCTTACCCGCCCCGTGGGAATGGGACGTAAAGCGCCTCGCCGCCAGCTTCGTCCTCGCTTGCCGTGATAACAACTTCCCCAGGGGCGCCGCCCGCGATGCCGCACTTTCCTGCGTTCGCTCCTATCGCCAGAGCATGGCGGAATTCAGCCAAATGAGCACGCTGGAGGTCTGGTGACGGTCATCAATATTGAATGACGGTTCCATTTTCTGTACCAGCATCACGCCACCTAAGTAGCGACTTCGAGTTTGCCGGCGCGCACTGCCTTCTTGAGGACCTCGTGATCGCGCTCGCCTTGATCTGCATAGGCGACGGAGAAATCGGCGATGGCCTTGTCAAATGTGTCCGCGCTGCCCATGTAGCCACTAATTTTGGCCGGCTTCCTACCAGGGCCCACGCGGAAGACACTGT
>JAYTFO010000450.1:0-7911 GCA_043734305.1 Acidobacteriota bacterium
TATCGATCACCAGGCGCGCCGCTCGGAAACGTTCGCTGGCCAGCTGTCCAAAGCGGTTGTAAGGATCGCGATACACGCCGAGCTGCGATCCCAGCGACTCCGCATACAACGCCCAGCCTTCCCCGTAGGCGCTGTTGCTGTAGAACTTTCGAAAATCGGGCAGCCCCTTCTGCGACCGCGCCAGCGAATTCTGAAAGATGTGTCCGGGCACGGCTTCGTGCAATACCAGAGACTCCTTGTCGTAACGCACCTGCTTCTCCGGCTGGTAGGCGCGCAGGTTGAACCATCCTGGCGCGCTGCCATCGGGCGCGGGCGCCTGCGCGTTCGAAGCCGTCGCCTGCTCGCGATCCTCCGGGATGGCGCGGATACCGTACAACATCGTCGGAATATGCTTGAACTGGTTGGGAAGTTCCGGCTCGATGATCTTGGCGGCATTGCGGCAATACGCCAGCATTTCGTCCTTGGAGTGAAACTTCTGTGCCGGATCGTCCGCCAGCTTCACTTCCAGCTCGCTGACCGATCCGCTGAATCCCGTCTGCCGCGCAATCGCCAGCATTTCTCCTTCGATCCGCACCACTTCCGCTTCGCCGATCTTATGAATTTCCTCCGGCGTCATGCTGGTGGTAGTCGAACGCCGGATCAGAATCGCGTAATCTTCCTTCCCATCCCGCAAGCTCCCGATACCGATCCCCGGCCGCACATGGGCTGCATACGTGGTCTGCATGAAATCGAGGTATTTGCGCCACGCTGGACGAAAATCGTTTTCGAACGCGTCGGTCGCCTGTTTACGAAGGCGCGCCCGCTCCGCCTCCGGGATACTGGTCGGCATCTTCTTGAGGAACTCCAGCAACGGCGTAGCCGCGTCATCCTGCGCGACCTGTGCTTTCAACTGATCGGTCACCAGATCGGCGACAATCTTCGGCTGCGTCAGCCCGCGCTCGATCGCCTCGTTCAGAATTGCGATGTTCTGGTCCACATAAGCCGGAACCGCATGCAGGCGCGCGATGATGTTCTCGCAGTCCTTGACCGTGAACGCAGGCATGCGGTCGATCACCAGATAGACGCGAGTGTGCGACCCAAACAACTGCCCAACGCGCAGCAGATAAGTTTCCAGATCCAGCGCATCCAGTTGCGTACGTGAGTCGTAGCCCAGCAGCCGAACGCTCAGAGCGTCCTGATCGGAAAGACCTTTCACACCGAACTTCTGCAGCTGATCGAAAGTCTGCTGCAGACGCGCCCGCCGCTGCTCGAGTCCATGCTTTGATAGATCCGACCACCGGTCGTCGTACTCATGACGCCCCACCGTCGTGGCGAACTCAGGATCGTCACGCAGACGGTCTTCGAAATATTGCGCGAAAAATTGGGAGAGGTCGGCAGAAGAAGTCTGCGCGGCTGCTTTAGGAATTCCAAAGCAAAGGCAAGCCAAGACAACCACAATCGATGCGATGCGTGATCTCGTTGTGTTCAACATAAGCCTTGCATTCTATATAAGTATTGTCATCCTGAGTTTTACATTCTCTATGTAAGAACTGTCATCCCGACCCTAAGCCCCACATAAGAATTGTCATCCTGAGCGAAGCGAAGGACCCGCTGTCCTCCACTGCTCCCGAACCCTATCAGAGCTGTCATCCCGAGCGAAGCGAGGGATCTGCAGTTCCGCCGGGACGATGCAGATCCCTCTCTCCTCTCGGGATGACAGTTCTGAATGGGAGTTGTTCCACTTCTGCAATCTCACCTCTGCAATCTGCAATCGTCGTTCCCTGTGTTATTTTGACTATTCACGCCCCATGATCCGCTCCTTCAAAGGCATCACGCCGCAATTCCCGTCCACCGCCTACGTGGACGACTCCGCCCAATTGATCGGGGACGTGATCTGTGGCGAGCACTCCAGCATCTGGATGAACGCAGTCCTCCGCGGTGACGTCCACGAAATCCGCATCGGCGCCAATTCCAACATTCAGGACAACTCCGTCCTGCACGGCATGACGCAGCAATATGGCGTGTACGTCGGCGACTACGTCACCGTCGGCCATAGCGTCGTGCTGCACGGATGCAAAATTGAAGACCGCTGCCTGATCGGCATGGGATCGATCCTGCTGAACGGAGTCGTCGTAGGCGCAGGCTCCATCATCGGCGCTGGCACGTTGATTCCGGAGAAGACGATCGTCGAACCGAATTCACTGTGGTTAGGCTCTCCCGGAAAATTCCGCCGCCTCCTCGATGAGAACGACCAGGCGATGATCCTGCGCTACGCAGAGAATTATCTAGGATACAAAGCAGCGTACATGATGGAAAGAAAGTAGGGTCGGCATTCAGCACCTGGCATTGACACTCAGTACGTGGCAAGAACCAGCGTCAGACCTGACATCCAGCCCCGAAAGGGGGCGAAATAAGAAAGCCCGGGGCGGAAGCCCCGGGTCAGATCAAGAACCGAGCGAGTCCCGTAGGGACGACACCGCCATCGCCGAGATTCGTCGTTCTCGAAATGACTCGTCGGCTGATTGCTGATTGCTTGCGAACAACCCCATGATCAAAGCTCCCCGAGGAACGCGCGACCTTCTCCCGCCCGACACGGCGTTGTGGAACTTCGTCGAGGCCGCCGTGCGCGACGTCTTCCGCGCCTACAACTTCCACGAAATCCGCACCCCGATTTTTGAGAGCACGGAACTGTTCGCCCGCGGCGTCGGCGAAGACACCGACATCGTCGCCAAAGAAATGTTTACCTGGGAAGACCGCGGCCGCGCCGAAAGTGACAAAGGCCAGTCCCTCACCCTCCGCCCCGAAAACACCGCCGGCGTAGTCCGCGCCTACATCGAACACAAACTCTGGGACCGCGGCCTCAACAAACTCTTCTATATAGGACCGCAATTCCGCCGCGAACGTCCGCAAAAAGGCCGCTACCGCCAGTTCTATCAGATCGGCGCGGAAGTCATCGGGCCGCCAAGTTCGGGCAGCGAGTCGCCAGCGCGCGACGCCGAAATTCTTGAGCTGCTGGCTACGCTGCTCGACCGTCTCGGGATCACTGGCTGGACCCTCGAACTCAACTCCATCGGCACGCAAGAAGATCGGTTGAAATTCAACGAAGCGCTCCGCACGGCGCTGGAACCGGTCGCCGGTCAGATGTGTGCCGATTGCAAGCGCCGCGCCGTGACTAACCCGCTCCGGGTTTTGGATTGCAAAGTTCCCGAAGATCAGCCCATTATCGAAAGGCTTCCGCGCATCTCCGATTTCATCGACAACGAGTCCCGCGACAAGTTTGCAGACCTGAGAGCAATTTTGGATCACGTTGGGGTGCCGTATCGGGTGAATCCCCGCCTAGTGCGCGGGCTCGACTATTACACGCGTACTACCTTTGAATTCACGCATGGTGCTCTAGGTGCACAGAATGCCATTTTAGGCGGTGGTCGCTACGATGGACTATCGGAGTTGCTCGGTGGACCGAAGGCTCCCGGAATTGGCTTTGCTATCGGCGAGGATCGCTTGGTAATGGCACTTCAAGAGATGTCCCCGCCAGTGTTCAAAAGTCCGGACGCGTACATTGCTCCGATCGGCGAAGGCATGAATCTTGGGGCCGCAAAGCTTGCTCGCGAACTCCGTCGTCATGATCTTGTAATCGAATTGGGAGACCGCAATTTCAAGTTGAAAAAATCCTTCGAGGCGGCCGACAAGATGGGGGCGCGCTACATCCTGATCGTCGGCGAAAATGAAGTGAAAGCGGACGCGTTCGCGCTGAAGCACCTGGCGTCGGGCGAGCAAGTGACCGTCCCGCGTTCGGAATTAGCCAGGAAGATTCTGGAAAGCCGATAGTTCGAGGCTGTCGTATTTCTCCGTGACCTCTGTGCCCTCTGTGGTTCACGCATTTTCTTAACCACGGAGAACACAGAGGTCACGGAGTAAAATCCCTTGCAGGAGTTCACCATGCGCATAGTGTCATCTCTGCTGTCAGCTGTCCTGATCTCCGCCCTGGCTGTTGCTCAGACGCCACCGGCCAAACCGATGCCGTCGTCGAAGGAACTCTCGCCATTCGAACAGGAACTCGTCGGCAACGAGAACCAGTTCATGCAGGCACTGGCAGACAAGAATGTCGCCTATGTGAACCAGGCGATCGCGGAGGATTTTCAGGGCATTGCCACCAACGGCGATTTCTACGGCAAAGACGAACTGGTCGGCGCCGCCCATGAAGGCCAGCTCAAAGACCGCCGCATCTACGAAGTGCACGTCGTGCGCCTCAATGACGATTCCGCCGTCGTCACTTACAACCTGATCGTCCCAGGAGGCCGTCCGCGCTATCGCCACATGAGCGACATCTGGGCGAAAGATGGCGGCAAGTGGAAACTAAAATTCCAGCAAGTCACCAGCAACCTGTGGAGCGCAACCGATTTCGATTAACCAGTAGTCAGTACCCAGTACCCAGCACACAGAAGAGCGTTGCCCAACTCTGGATACTGGATGCTGGCAACTGGCTACTAGGTACCGCTCTCCTCCATTTATAATCTTTGATCCGGCTCACCGCCGCATTCCAGCAGACAAGGCAAACTTGTGCTCGATTTTCTAGGCGACTTACGACGAACTCATATGTGCGGGGCTCTGCGCCTCGCCGACACGGGCAAAAAAGCTGTCCTCATGGGATGGGTGAATCGCCGCCGCGATCTCGGACAGATTATTTTCGTCGATCTCCGCGACCGTAGCGGCGTCACGCAGGTCGTGTTCAATCACGAACTGAGCGCCGCCGTTCATGACAAAGCGGAAGGCCTGCGCAACGAATTCGTGATCGCAGTCATCGGCACGGTGAAGAAGCGCGACGCCGATACCATCAACAAAAATATTCCCACCGGCGAAGTCGAACTTGTCGCCGAAGAGCTGCGCATCCTCAACGTCTCGAAGCCGCTTCCCTTCTTGCCGAGCGACACCGTGCTCGCCAACGAAGAGATACGCCTCAAATTCCGCTATCTCGACCTGCGCCGCGACGCCATGCAGTTCAACATTGAACTGCGCCACAAAGTTGCTCTGGCGATCCGCGAAAATCTGTCATCGCAGGGCTTCTTCGAAATTGAAACGCCCTTCATGACGCGCTCCACGCCCGAAGGCGCGCGCGATTATCTTATCCCCAGCCGCGTGCAACCGGGGATGTTCTACGCCCTGCCGCAGTCGCCGCAACTGTTCAAGCAGATCCTGATGATCTCCGGCTTCGACAAATATTTTCAGATCGTCCGCTGTTTCCGCGACGAAGATTTGCGCGCCGACCGCCAGCCTGAATTCACCCAGATCGATCTTGAGATGACCTACCCGCAGCCCGAGCGCGTGTGGGAAGTGGTCGAAGGCTTTCTGACCGCCTCCTTCAAAGCCGCCGGCCACGAAATCAAAACGCCCTTCCCCCGCATGGACTACGACGATGCCATCCGCCAATACGGCATTGACAAGCCCGACCTGCGCCTGCCCGCCTTCACCGACGTCCGCGACTGCTTCACGCCCGCCGATCTCGAGCAGCTTGCGATTAACAAAGACCTGCCCGTGATCGCCGTTCGCACCCCGAACGTCGGAGAACTCTCACGCAAAGAACGCGACGACATCAAGCCAATGTTCGTCTCGAAAGGCGGAGCCCGCGTCTTCGAAGACTTCAAACGAATCGAGAACAAGTTTCCCGAAGCGGGCGCCAAAGTACGTCAGAAATCGTGCGCGGCGGAAAACGATCTACTGGTACTCGTGGTTGGCTCGGCGCAATCCGCAAGAGACGACCATCCCGCCGGCAAACGCAAAGTCACGCCCGCCGAACTCGCAATCTACGCTTCGGCAGGAATCTTGCGCGTAGCCCTGGCGCAGAAGTACGCCGACCGCCACGGCATCTTCAAGAAGACCGGCGACCCCGCCAAAGATTATCGCTTCCTGTGGGTAACAAATTTTCCCATGTTCGAATACGACGAGGCCGACAAACGCTGGATGGCCGCTCATCATCCCTTCACCTCGCCCCACGACGAAGACATGGACAAACTCGAATCCGATCCGGCCATGGTGCGCGCGCTTGCCTACGACGTAGTGCTGAACGGCACCGAGTTGGGATCGGGGTCGATCCGTATTCACCGTCAGGATGTGCAAAGCAGAATCTTCAGCGCCCTGGGCATGACCGAAGAAGAAGCCCGCTCCCGCTTCGGATTTTTCTTAGAAGCCCTGGAGTACGGCACCCCTCCGCACGGCGGCATCGCCCTCGGCCTCGACCGCATCGTGATGATCCTCGCCGGGGCAGACAGCTTGCGCGAAGTAATCCCCTTCCCGAAGACTGCCGCCGCCAAAGACCTGATGGTGGAAGCGCCCACGCCGGTGGCGGAGGGGCAGTTAAGGGAGTTGGGGATTGGGGTGGTGGTGAAGAAGTGAGAGGAAAGTGTTTTCGGGGACAGCGCTTCCGCTCCTATCGATGACTGCCCAGCATCAGCCTGCTAAAATTCGAGTTTGACAATCGGGTAGTGAGGTGACGCGAGCGCTATGATGTGGGGCATTGTAGGGGCTTTTTTCATTATCTGCGCCATCTTAGTTCCCCTCTGGTTGGCGCTCCTCTTAGTTGGCTGGGCAATCAGTAAATTTGCAGATAGCAATTGACAGGTCCATTCAGCAGGTGAAGTGGTACGACGAAAGACTACGTCCGAAATCTTAGCGGACGGGCGGCCGCGTACCCCACTCATCGCGTTCTCTGCCGGGTCCCTCACACATCGCGCACTTTGCGAGGTGTGGGCGCCAGCAGTTCGCAAGGCCGAAGGCGCTTCCCTCAGACTTACCACCTAACCGCAGCGCTGAAAGCGCTGCGCCACCCAAAAACATTTGCACTAACAAGAATTCTAGGACGCACTCAGAACGCAATTTTTTGGGTGGCGCAGCGGTTTACCGCTGCGATTCAGTCAATCAAACTGAACGGCTTCAGCCGCTGAGGGACAGCATCCAGCGCCACACTCGCCCTCGCGGAACTGTAGAGATACTCTTCAGGCAGCAAAGCCAAACCCTTCTTCACGGGATTCAGATGAATGTAGCGGCGGAAGGCGCAATACTTTTCCCAATCTCTCACACGCCGATCATGGAAACTCTTCTCCCAGATTTCACCGGTGAATCCAACTTCCCTCTTTGCCCGGAAGGAAAAACCGCCCTTGATGAGTTGCAGCGCCCGCTCCAAACTTAGAGTCGGCGTGATCAGAATATGAAAGTGATTGTGAATCAGCACAAACTCATGCAGCAAATACTTCTGCTGAGCCCGATAGCCGAGCAAAACCTCCACAAACAGGTTGGCCATCCGGTCACTTTGAAATAAGCTTTGCTTCTGGAATGTGCCGGCGGTGATGAAGTAAGTGCTATATCCGGTATTGCCTCGACGTGGAGCGGCCATCAGTGTGACCTCGGCGGCTAAAGCCTTTGCCAATTTCCCACCGTATCGCAGCGGTGAACCGCTGCGCCACCCAAAAGCATGCGAGTCAAAGATTGTCTTCCCGTTCCGGAACCGCGGCACCGCCACCCACTCATCTCGCCCCTTGCGATCAATGGGAACTTTTCAGTCGTATCCGCTTTCGTGATTCACCCCGCAACAGATCCCATGCGTCCATGTACCGTTCATACTTGTGTCCCGGTTTGTGTGGCGAGAGCCAAATGTGGCCCTTCAGGGCCGTCGCCACCCGCGCCGGCACGATGTACCACACGTCCTCCGGGATCACATACGCCGCCAGATAGTCGATCTGCCGCACGGTATACGGGTGTAGATGATTGTCCGATCGGACATTGCACACGTAAGACCTTCCCACCCGATACCCAGTGCTCTTAACCTGAACGCGTAGAAACAGAGGATGCCCGTTAGTTCGTAGAAAGTAGCGACTCTCAACCCCGGTCATAATGACCGAGGGTAGTTTTTCTGCCAAGAAAAAAGGAGAGAGTCGCTAT
>JAYTFO010000451.1:0-16780 GCA_043734305.1 Acidobacteriota bacterium
CGAGTGCTGTTGCATCGCGCAAAACATGCGTTTAAGTCCTTGTATTTAAAGAATATCGGAACGGATCCGCCGGAATTCGCATAAGGCTAAGGCTTTGAAGCGTATGAAACGATAGTACGAAACGGCGCACTACTGTTAAGAGGGGGAATACCCTGATGGACCACGAAGTGGTGGTTCGACAAAAATTGTCGGAAAGATACCTGCTCAACGAACTTGATTCCGGAGCACGGGATGAGTTCGAGGAGCACTTCTTTGGCTGTGCGGAGTGCGCATTTGACGTGCGCGCGGGCTCCGCGTTCGTCGACCAGACCAAGACGGTTTTGGCCGAAACCCGCGGCGCGGGCGTAGTCTCGCCTTCCAGGGCTCTCCCGGCACCTATCTACCGACCGTGGTACGTCTGGCTGCGCCCAGCCTTGACGGCGCCAGTTCTGGCTTTACTGCTGGCGGTCGTCGGTTATCAGAATTTTGTCATCATACCGCAGCTCAAACAAGCGTCGTCCGCGCAAGTTTTGCCGTGGGCTTCGATCAACATAGGAACATTTGGCGAAGCCGACCAGCAGATCACGACGGCACCGGGAAAAGGCTTCCTGGTATTGGTCAGAATTCCGCCACAAAATAACTACTTCCGTTACACGGCAGAGTTGTACAATCCTGCGGATAAGCTGGAATGGTCGGTCACGATTCCCGGCACCACCAATCAAGATAGGTGGCCAGTAGTAGTTCCCGGCACGAGTCGGCAAGCGGGCACTTACACCATGAAAGTAAGCGGAACGACAGCTGCAGGCGAGAGCGTGAGGGTCGGCCAGGCATCATTTGAATTGCACATTCAGAATTGAGTCAGGCGAGCGGAGAGGATACTATGCCAACCATGACGGAAAATCCTGGAGTCACCACTACGGCGCAAGGCTACCCTTCTCACGAATACCATGCCGATGCTCATGTCCTCAGCGGGCACTTGCAGCGCCCGATTGAACAGAAAATCGAACAGCATGCGCCGGTCTCATTAAAAGGCCGACGAAGCGGGCATCTCACGCGGATGGCGGAAGGCGTCAGTATCGAAGGACTCGTTACCTTCGCCAAAGGCCACACCCGTGTATCTGGAAGCCAGAGCCTGAAACCGGGCCACGGCTGGGTGACCTTGTCCACCTCGGTTCTGGAGGGCTTGAACGTTTTCGAAATCATCACCGCCGACCGGATGGTGTCGCAGGTTTCCACCGAACATCCGACCGAGGATGGCCACTTTCCGCATGTAACGTTCCTGGGCACGCAGTTTCATCACCTGCGCGTCAGCGGCATCCCGCTCAAGCTCACACTCAATTATGGAATCTGCGGCAAGAAGCCGGCAGGCGATAGGTCATATCTGGACGATCTCAGCTTCCTTAACACCGTTAAGGATCAGACCAAGAAGATCGCCAGCGCCGCAGGCCTTCCCAAAGATGTGAAGTGCCAGTACGATGAGAGGCTCGATTGCGTTCAGAAGCTCATCGATAATGGGGGAAGCAAGGAGACCGGCGAGCCCACCGTCATATGCTCACTCGTCAGGGACATCGATATCGACAAGAACATCGCGGAAGCGATTCCGGGCGTGCAGGTGTTCGGTCACGTCCTCGTGATTCCGGACTTTGGCACCGTATCCTTGGGCGAAGTAACCGTGGGCGAGAAGTTATACGATCCCAAGGAGAGACCCAGCAATTACTTCGAGCTGACGGTTATCAAGATGAACATGGGCTGCGTCGCGCACGGGACGGTGAACGGCGGAACGGCGGCGAGCAACGGACACCACGTACCGTAAGGCTATTGCTTCTGTTTTGGACCGTAGCGGCTGCGCTTTCATGCAGCGGTGGCAGGATGTCCCCGGATGCGTCCTATAAGCACGCTAGCGACGCCTTCTTACACGGCGACCTGAGGCAAAGCCAAGACGAGGCCGAGCGCGGATATCAAGAATTCCGTCCGTCGAATCCGGAGTGGGCGTGGAAGTTCCGCATCCTCGAAGCTCGAGCCGCATTGTGGCGGGGATTATACCCGGATGTCCTGAAACTTCTCGGTTCCCTGCCTCCACCGCCCGACGAACCACACTTGACTGTTCCCAGACTCACCCTTCTTGCCGTCGCCAACATTTATCTTCACAATTTCCCCAAGGCGGAGAGCGACCTCCACAACGCGACAACAATCTGCGAAGCCCCTTCCATCGCGGGCTGCGGGGATGTGCTCCAAGCTCGCGGCTTCTTGGCAAGCGAGCGTGGTGAGTCGACTTCAGCCGAGCACTGGTATGAACTCAGTCTGTCGTTTGCGCGTTCCCGCAATGACCAATTTCTCGAATGTAATTCACTCCTAAATTTAGGAGCTGAATCGCTTGTGCAAGGGCGCTTCGATGAAGCAATCGAGCGTTCTGAATCTGCGGTCCAGGTTGCCATGAGCATTGGTGCCAGAGCGGTCGAGGTTGTCGCGAAGGGGAATATTGGTTGGGCCTACTACAAGCTTGGCGATTTAGAGAATGCTTCGAAGCTGTTGGTTGAGTCTGAAAAACTTGCTGCGCAGCTTCAGAGTATTTCGAATCAGGAAAACGAACTTACAAACCTTGGTTACGTCCATATGGACGAGCGGAGGTTTGATCGAGCTGAGCAATCCTTCCGCCGTGCCTTGGAGATTGCTCAAGGAATTGCAGCGAAAGAAGACACCTATAACGCACTGCGGGTACTGGCACGCCTAGAGCTCCAAACCGGTAACCTAGATCATGCATCTCAGTTTGCTGAGGAAGCGCTCATCATCGCGAAGAAGAGCGGCAACCATCTCGACGAACTCTATCCCCTACTCGTCCAGGGCCAGATCGCTGCTCGCCGCGGCAACCTAGCCGCAGCCGAAAACACATTTCACGAAGTTGAACTGGACAAACTCTGCCCCGTCTTTCTGAAGTGGGAAGCCCAGCACTCGCTCGCTAGTCTTTACGACAACAACAACCAGCCGGACGCGGCGGACCGTGAGTACCGCGCCGCTCTCGCCACCTTCGAAGGCGCCCGCGCCGAAGTGCGGCATGAAGACTCTCATCTTTCGTTTCTCACGAACGGCTGGCGCATCTACGACGACTACGTTCACTTTCTCGTCGCTCGTGGCAAGACGAACGACGCGCTGCGCTGGGCCGATCACAGCCGCGCGCGGACTTTGTCCGAGGAATTGGGATTCTTGCTCAAGGGCGCTGTGGCCGCCCCTCCGCCGCTCAACGCGCCAGAGATCGCCCGCCGCAGCCAGGGCACTGTGCTCTATTACTGGCTGGGTGAGAAACAGTCGTATCTATGGGCGATTACTCCGCAGAAAACTACTCTGTTCCCACTGCCTCCCGCCGCCGAGATTGATGCTGCGGTGAAGCGTTATCGCACCGCACTGGGCGGCCCGCAAGATGTGTTGGCCTACGGCGACAACGATGGCCGCTGGCTCTATCGGACGCTGGTTGCTCCTGCACAACCGTTGCTCCCCAAGGATGGTACGGTTTTTGTTGTTCCGGATGGCAGCCTGAATAATTTGAATTTCGAAACGCTGCTTGTCTCTGAAAATAGTTCTCAGTTCCCGGTTCTCAGTTCTCAGAAAGAAACAGCTTCGCCGAAGCTTCATTATTGGATTGAAGATGCTACCGTGGCCAGCGCCAGTTCGCTGCGCGCGCTCGGCGCGCCTTATGCCTCCGCAACGAAACGCGCGCGCCGGCTTCTTCTGGTGGGCAATAGCATTGCACCGAACGACAAATATCCAGAACTGGCGCGAGCCGCGGCCCAGATGGAGGCAGTCGCCGGACATTTTCCGGTTCCCGATCGCAAAATATTGTCGCGTGCGGAGGCCACTCCCGCCGCCTATATCGACAGCCATCCCGAACAATTCACGCACCTGCACTTCGTGGCCCACGGGACGGCCAGCCGCCTGAGCCCTCTTGATTCGGCGATTGTGCTCTCCCGAAGTAGCACGGACCGTGAGTCTTTCAAGCTTTATGCGCGCGACATTATCCGGCACCCACTGTCGGCCGACTTAGTTACTATCTCCGCGTGTTATGGAACCGGCGAGCGATCCTATGCAGGCGAAGGGTTAGTTGGACTCTCGTGGGCCTTTCTAAGAGCGGGCGCTCACAACGTGATTGCCGCATTGTGGGACGTGGCGGACACTTCGACTGAGAAGCTGATGTCGCGCTTTTACGAGGAGTTAGATCGCGGAGTAAGTCCGAGCGCCGCCCTGCGAACCGCAAAACTTTCTTTGTTGCGCAGCGAAGGGCTCCGCAACCCGTTCTACTGGGCGCCGTTTCAGATGTACACACAGGGAGGTCCGGTGAAGCCACGGCCCGCGAGGGCTAAAGCCCAATCCTCAAAATCTCTCCTGCGGCGCGGATGGAAGCCGCGCCCTTTCAAAGCTAGCCATGAACAAATGCGCGCTCGACCCTATGCAGGCCGACTAACCATAAACGTGCCGACCGGGATTTACGCCAAAGCACGTGTGACCAGGCCTGCGACGATCCCAAGAGCGACTACCACCGCATAAGTGGCTGCGGCAATTCTCCAGGAGATCGTCTTTCCCATCACCGAGAGCGAATACACGCTGATGATTCCCAGGGTGCATAGTATCGCCGCCACATAAGCGAGCGGCACGCCGTGGGTCATCACAATGTAGGCGATGGCAACGTCGAAAGCCATTGGCACCGGCAAGAAGGCGGAAATCACTGCCACCAGAACGATCCCCAGGACGCTCACCGGTCGAACCAGCGCCTGCGGTGGAATCAGTTCAATTGCGACCGCACCGAGCACCGCCGCCAGTATCATTAACGGGAAAGCGACGCGGGAAACATTCCAAAAACTTTTTGCGTACGATCGTGCGGTCGCAGCCAGAGCCTGCCCCCAGGTTTCAGACATGGGGACGTCAATCGCAAAATTGACGATCGGTTCGGGGCCCGCATCCCGAGCGGAGATCGCCGGGACGAAAACCAGAATCAGAAACGCAACGGTCGCCAGCTTCAACAAGGCCAACGACATCGGAAACAATGTGAACGTCATCGCCAGCACAACGAGATTGAGCGCTGGCGACGCAAACATCGCTGCCAGCACCGACTCCCTGCTCATCCCCGATGCATAGAATCCGCGCGCGATGGGAGCAATACAGTTGCTGCACACACCCAGCGGCACACCGGCCATCGTGCCCAACAACGTATTCAAGTAGCGCGACTTGGTCCGGCGCCGGCGCAGAGTAGAGAGAAAGGCCAGCGCGGCCGGGCCGAACAGGAATGAGAAAGTCATGCCCACTCGGTTGGCGTCGAGCCAATTGACGGTCGTGCGCCACACCCTGGTTGGATAAGGCATCGAACGATCCACCGCATACACCGTGCCGAAAGTGAGCGTTCCCGTAGCTTTGATCTGGGTGCCGGCGTGGTATCGCTTCAACAGAGCGGGATAACGCGAGTCCACCCAGAAGATCGTGGCGATGATTGCCATCAGGATGATGGTGAGCGTCCGCCTGCGCCCGGCAACAGACTGGGAGACGGGCATATCCATGCAAAGGGCTGAGGTTTGGACAGCCAAAGAAATCCTCCTGATCCGGCGGACTGACACCCCACAGGTTCGCCGACTGTATCGGAGGAGAGAGTGGACAGGAAATAGTAGAAAAGGACTAGCGCAGCGGACGAGGGTCGGGCATTCGCCCTAAATACAGCCCGCCGATTCAGCCGAGCCACTGCTGCGGACTGCCGATTGCGTCTGCGATATCCCGAAGAAACTCGGCGGCCCGCGCGCCATCCACAACCCGATGGTCGCTCGAAAGCGTCAAGGTCATCATGGGGCGGATGCCGGGACGGCCGTCCACCGGCACGACCCGGTCGGCGATGCGGCCGACGGCAAGAATTGCGGCTTGGGGAGGCGTGATGATGGCGGTGAATGCGTCTACGCCAAACATACCGAGGTTGCTGATGGTGAAGGTTCCCCCGCCAATGTCGGTTGATCGAAGTCTGCCGGCCTGTGCTCGCTCCACCAATTCTTTTCTCTGACTGGCAACGTCGCCAAGACTTGCCTGGTCCGCTTTGTGGATCACAGGAGCGACCACCCCGTCATTCACGGCCATGGCTACGCCGATCGCCACTTCTGCGTTGGTGCGAACACCTTGGCCCGCCCAGCTTGCGTTCATCCGCGGATGCTTCACGAGCACGCGGGCAATCAGCGCCACGAGCAGATCGGTGAGGGTGAGCTTGACGGCTCGCGACTTCTCAATCTCCGGAGCGAGCTGTGCGCGGGCCTGGTTGAGAGCGCCGCAATCCACCTCTCGGACGAGAAAGAAATGTGGGACGGTTGTCCAACTCTGCGTGGTACGCTCCGCCATCAACCGCGCAATTGGGCTGCCGGATTCCGCCGCAGGCGATTGAGCTTTGACTCCCGCCGCCGCTTGAATGTCAGATGCGAGAATCTCTCCGCCAGATCCCGAGCCTTGGACAGAGTTCAAATCTACGCCGCGCTCGGCCGCTAGCCGGCGAGCTTTGGGCGAGACTCTGATGTCGCGTGGATTGGATGGAGTGGGCGCCGAGGTCGAAGCGGCAACGGGCGCAGAAACTGGAGCCGCACTCTTTCTTCCTGTTTCGGCTTGAACCTGGTCAGCTGGGACAGCTTCTCCGGGACGCACGATCCATGCGATCGTTTGGCCGACCGGCACTTCCGCTCCGGCCAGCACCTTGACTCCGGCAAGAACGCCGTCGCCCGGCGACTCAATTTCCATGACAGCTTTGTCGGTTTCTATTTCGAGAAGAGGCTCGCCCTTGGCCACGAGGTCGCCTTCCTTCTTCAGCCACGAGATAAGCTTGCCCGTTTCCTGAGCCATTTCGAGCGCGGGCATCACAACACTGATCGCCATAGATTGATTTGCGGGTTAACTTACAGAATTGTCATCTGAGCGAAGCGAAGGACCTGCTTTCCTCCGAGCTATAGAAAGCAGGTCCTTCGCTTCGCTCAGGATGACAATTCTCTATATTTCGCCGATTCCTAATCGCCCACGCCAACCCGCTCTTTCTGGGAGCTTGCTGCGATCATTTCCTGCACGCGCCGGCTCGGCTTGTTCTCAGTCTCTCGGATGGCGGGAAGCGGCCCGTTCACGGTGAAATAGTGCCTTCCTGCAACCAGCAACTCTTCCGCCGGGAAGCGCGTGATGACTTCGTGCCCGGTTTCGGTGACCACGATTTCTTCTTCAATACGCGCGGCGCTCCACCCGTCGGTCGAAGGCCAGAAAGTTTCGAGCGCGAACACCATCCCGGGCTTGATCTCGCAGGGATGCTCGTTCGAAACCAGACGGCTGATCACCGGCTTTTCCCAGATTGCCAAACCAATTCCATGACCGTATTGCAGGGCAAAAGCGGCTTCTTCATTCGCGAATCCGAATTCCTGGGCTTTCGGCCAGACTGCGGCAATTTCCGCCGTAGTGCGTCCGGGACGCACGAGTTCGATGGCTGCATCGAGATACTCGCGGCAACGCTTGTACGCATCATTCATCGCATGCGACGCGTAGCCGATCGTGAAGCAGCGGTAATAGCAGGTGCGGTATCCCATATAGGAATGCAGGATGTCGTAGTACACAGGATCACCTGGCCGCAACACGCGGTCGGAAAATACGTGCGGGTGCGGATTGCAACGCTCGCCGGAAATTGCATTCACGGCTTCGACATACTCCGAGCCCAGGTCGTACAGGACTTTGCTCACCAGTCCGACCGCTTCGTTCTCTCTCATGCCGGGCTTCATTGCACGATAGAGTTCGTCGTAGGCGGCATCCACCATCATGGCGGAATGATTGAGCAAACTGATCTCGTCGCGGGTTTTGATGAGTCGGGCTTCGGACATCAGCGCCTGCCCATCGACGACCTTGATTCCTTCTTTCTGTAAAGCGAACAAAACGGGCAGTTCAATGATGTCGATGCCCACCGGCTCTTTGTGAAGACCGCGCATTTCGAGCTCGATGCGAATCTTCTTCGCTACATCCTCGGCGCGGCCCATCTCGGGCGTCATCGCGCCGCGCAACATCGAGATCCCCGGCCTGGAGCGGTCTCCCAGCCACGGACAGTGCAGTTGATGATGCTTGGCGGCCGATCCGAAGTCCCACAGGATCGGCTCGTCATTTTGCGGAAGCAGCGTGAAGCGATTCGCTTTGTCCTGAGCCCATGTGCCAATGTGCGTCGCGGTCAGGTAGCGCACGTTGTTCATGTCAAAGCAAAGCAGGGAGCCCATCTCGGATTTGGCGAGAAGGTCCTTCGCTTTTTGCAGGCGCTCGCGGCGCAGGCGATCGAAGTCAACACGATTCTCCCAGTCGACAGCCATCGATCCATAAGTTGGCAGAGCCATAACTTTTCTCCTAAACTCCGCGGCAGATTTCCCGCATTCTTAAAGCTGGCGGGGCGCCGGCGCTACATTCAAGCTTTCCCGCAGAGAGTGCGCGCCGCTTCAAACACACCCTGCTCGGTGGGTACGGTCATATCTTCCAGCGGCGGAGAGAACGGAATCGGAACATGCATTGCTCCCATGCGTTTCACCGGGGCATCCAGGTTGTAGAATGCGCCTGTGGCAATCACCGAAGCAAGTTCCGCCGTGACGCCGTACCGTTCGTAGCCTTCGTCCAGCACAATCACGCGGGACGTCTTCTTCGCCGATTCAATCAGAGTCTTTTCGTCGAGTGGCCACAACGTGCGCGGATCAACCACTTCGGCGCTGATCCCGATTTCCTGCAGCAAGATCGCGGCACCCAACGCAACTTGCACCATGCTGCTGGTCGCGACCAGAGTAATGTCTTCTCCCATGCGTTTCACATCGGCCACGCCGAGCGGGATGGTGTATTCCTCCGCGGGCACCGGGCCTTTGAGTTTGTACATCATCTTGTCTTCAAAGAAGACCACCGGATTCTGATCGCGAATCGCTGACTTCAGCAATCCCTTGGCGTCATAGGGAGTCGAAGGCAGTACCACCTTCAACCCTGGAACGTGGCAGAACCATGCGTGCAGCGACTGTGAGTGCTGGGCTGCGGAACGTCGGCTTGCTCCCAGCGTGGTCCGCATCACCATGGGAACTTTCCACATTCCACCGGACATGTAGTGAACTTTCGCAGCCTGGTTCACCATTTGATCCATGGTCAGCGTAATGAAGTCGCCGAACATGATATCGACCACTGGACGCAAGCCGGTCATGGCTGCACCCACGGCGAGCCCCGTGAAGCCCGCTTCGGAGATCGGAGTATCGAGGACTCGGTCCTTGCCGAATTCTTCGACCAACCCAGAGAGCACTTTGAAAGGAGTGCCCGCTTCGGCGACATCTTCGCCCATGATGCACACGGTCGCATCGCTGCGCATCTCTTCTGCCAGAGCCTCGCGGATCGCTTGTCCAAACGTCAGTTCACGATCGGTCGCTTCAGGCATACACATCCTGTTCCACTTTGTCGGGACCGGGGTACGGCGCCGCGATTGCGAATTCCACAGCCTTCTTCATTTCCGATTCGACTTCCGCGTGCCAGCTCTCCAGTTGTGCAGTGTCGGCGAGTTTCTGATCGATGAGCCATCTGCCGAAATTGGCGATTGGGTCGCGATCCGTTTTCCAGGTTTGTTCTTCCTGCTTCGGACGATAGTATTCGCGGTTGATGTCGCCGACGTGATGCCCGTGATAGCGATAGGTATTACACAACAGGAGCGATGGACCGCCGCCCTGGCGCGCACGCTCCACCAACCGGTGCGCGGTCTCGTGCACCGCGCGAACATCCTGCCCATCCACGCTCGCAGCTTCCAGGCCAAAGGCCGTGGCGCGCATTAGAATATCGCCCGCTGTGGTTTCGCTGTAGTGCGTGTACTCCGTGTAGAGATTGTTTTCGCAGACGTAGATCACGGGCAGTTTGAAAAGCTGCGCCAGGTTCATCACTTCATATAAGACACCTTGTCCGAGCGCGCCCTCGCCGAAGAAACAGACAGCCACAGCGCCCGTCTTCAGTCGCTTGGCGGAAAACGCTGCTCCGGTTGCGATTCCCGCGCTGCCGCACACAATCGCGTTCGCTCCCAGGTTGCCAGTTGCCGGATCGGCAATGTGCATGGAACCACCTTTGCCCTTGCAGTAGCCAGCTTCTTTGCCCAGCAGTTCGGCGAACATGCGATCGGGGGAGGCGCCTTTCGCCAAACAATGTCCGTGGCCGCGATGCGTGCTCGTAATGTAGTCGGTGCGCTGCAATGCCTCGCAGATGCCCACGGCGACGGCTTCTTCGCCGATGTAAAGATGCGCCAGACCCGGCATCAGCGCGCGGGTATACAGTTCATTGACCTGTGCTTCAAACAAGCGGATGGACAACATTTGCCGATACATCCGCAACCAGAGACCGGTCTGTTCCGAAACCTCAGAGGCATGCATCACAGTGCTCATTTCGAAATCCCCGACATGCGTGCCAACACATCGAACACCACCGCAAAATCGACTTTCTCCCAACCCATGCCGCGCGCAGCCGTCAAAAATTCATTGCTCACCGCCGTCGTCGGAACCGGCACGTTCAACTTGCGGCCCATCTCCATCGCGAGCAGCATGTCTTTTTGCATCATGTTGACGTCGAACCACGCCTTTTCGGGCTGCTGCAATACAAAAGGGCCGCGGTATTGAATCATCGGAGAGGCAATCGCGCTGTGCACCATCACGTCCACGGCGACTTCGCGGGCTATGCCGCTTTTTTCGGCAAGCAGCACGCCCTCCGAGAACGCCATCATCTGGACGGCCAGTTGAAGGTTGATTGCGATCTTCAACGACAGTGCCAGTCCGTTATCTCCGACGTGAGTTACCTTTGGGCCGATCTCGAGCAGCAGCGGTTGAAGACGCTCGAAGGTCTCTTTGCGGCCACCAACCATTACGGAAAGCTTGCCTTGCTGAAGCGTAATCACGCTTCCGGAAACCGGCGCATCAATCATGTCCGCGCCCTGAGCGCGAACCTTGGCGGCATACGCGCGGCTGGTTTCCGGACTCACCGTGCTCATGTCGACCAGAAATTTTCCGGACGACATGCCCGCAAGTAGACCGTCCGGCCCATCGTGGATCGCCGCCAGCGCGGCCGCGTTGGTGACCATGCAAAAAACTACGTCGGAACCCTCCGCCACTGCCCGCGGAGAGTCCGCCCACTTCATGCCACGATCGATCAGCGATTGCGCCTTCGATCGCGTGCGGTTATATCCGGTCACGGTGTGGCCTTTTTCCAGGAGACGGGCCACCATGTTTCCGCCCATCACGCCGAGGCCCACAAATCCGAGATTCGCCTTCGCCGTCGCCATTGCGTGCTCCATTTATCTAAATAGTCGATTTCAATCGTGCGCCGGTTTTCAGCGAGGAGGAAGAGTCCTCGCGGACCTGCTCCAGATGAGCCCGCATCGCTTCCCGCGCCGCATCCGCATCGCGCCGCTCAATCGCATCCAAAATGCGCTTGTGATGAAACTGTCCGCGGCCGGGTCCGCCCCCAACATCGAAAATCCGGCTGCGCTGTTCGCGCAACAAGCCGACGATCGAGTCGATCAACGCAAGAATCAGCGGATTGTCGGCGGCCTCCGCCAGCGCGAGATGAAAATCGAGATCGGCTTCGATATATGCTTCCCGGTCGTCGACACTACGATCCATGGCGGCAACCGCTTCGCGCATCGTGGTCAGCAATTGCTCTTCAATCCGCGGAGCCGCCAATGCCGCGATCTCTGGCTCCAGTATTCTTCGTAACTCCGCCAGGTGCAGCGCTCCTTCCTGCTGACTGATCTTGACGATCAGATCGAGCGACTGCCGCATCGCCTGAGACGTCCCATTCGTAACAAATGTGCCGCGACCAGTGAAAGCCTCGACCAGTCCCTTCTCGCGCAGTGCTTTCACCGCTTCCCGAACCGCCGTGCGGCTCACGCCGAAACTCTGCGCCAGATCGCGCTCGGCAGGCAGTTGGTCGCCAGGCTTCAGTTGTCCTTTTAGAATGGACTCTTCCACCTGTTGCACGATCTGTTCGTACAATCGCGACGTCTTCACCGCTCGGTATACGGGTTTGGGCGACAACGAATCCACCATCTCCCTGATCATTGAAATTCTGGAACTTCTTGGCTAGTGCTGACGCGGGCTGCGGACTAATGGTCCAACCACTATACCATAGGCCGATTTTTCGCCAAATCTCACTTGTCAAAGCCTGATTTCGAACGCGCGGAGGAACCTATTGCTCCCACACCGTCTTGATGTTCATAAACTCGCGAATGCCATTCGCTGACAGCTCCCGACCGTGGCCGGAGGCTTTCACGCCCCCGAATGGAACCCGTGGGTCCGACGCCACCATTTTGTTCACAAACACCATGCCAGCTTCGAGTTCATTAATGAAGAGTTCGGTTTCGCGTGGATCGTTGGTCCATGCACTCGCGCCGAGACCGAATCGACTGTCGTTGGCCAGCTGGATCGCCTGCTCTGCGTTCTTCACCCGAAAGAGCGAAGCGACCGGCCCAAAAAACTCTTCCTTATACGCCGGCGATTCTTTCGGAATGTCCGTCAGCACCGTGGGAGCATAAAAATTTCCAGGACGCTGCAACGGGTGTCCGCCCGTGAGCAGACGCGCACCGGCGGCCACGCTTTTCTTCACATCCACATCGAGCGAAGTCACGGCTTCCGCGTTCGCCAGCGGACCAAGCTGCGTATTCTCGTCGAAAGGATCGCCCACGCGCAGCGCTTCCATGCGGCTGACGAACTTCTTTTCGAATTCATCGGCGATCGATTCCGCCACAATAAATCGCTTGGCCGCAATGCAGGACTGCCCGTTATTTTGCACGCGCGCTTCGACTGCGGTCGAGACCGCGGCGTCGAGATCCGCGCTCGGCATCACGATAAACGGATCGCTCCCGCCCAATTCCAGCACCATTTTCTTGATGCGCTTGGCCGCTGAAACCCCTACCTGAATGCCTGCCTGCTCGCTGCCCGTCAATGTCGCTGCCTTCACTCGCGGGTCGTTCAGGATGCCGTCCACCGGACCTGCACCAATCAGCAGAGTCTGGAAAACACCTTCGGGAAATCCCGCCCGAAGCACGATCTCCTCAATCTTGAGCGCACACTGGGGAACATTCGACGCATGTTTGAGGAGACCAACATTGCCCGCCATCAGGGCAGGAGCCACAAAACGGAACACCTGCCAGAACGGAAAATTCCAGGGCATCACCGCTAGAATCGGCCCCAATGGCAGATAACGTACGAAGCTGCGCTTGGCGCCGGTTTCCACGACCTCATCGGCCAGGAAACGTTCCGCGTTCTCGGCATAGAAGCGACAACCGGCCGCGCACTTCCCTGCTTCCGCGACGGCCGAGCGCAGAGTCTTACCCATCTCCAGCGTCATCAGACGTGCGCATTCTTCTTTTTCCTGGTCCAGTATCTCGGCGGCGCGCAACATCATTCGCGATCTCTCCGCAAACGACGTGTGGCGATAAGTCTGAAAGGCGGAGGTCGCCAGTTGAAGCTTCTGTTCAATCTGGTTGGGAGTGAGAGTTTCGAACGTCTTCAATACTTCGCCAGTCGCAGGGTTGGTGGTTGCAATTGCCATGATTGCCAGTTTCCTTTCGATTTGCTTAGACTACTTCACGTTTCAAATTTACTACCCGGCGAGCCGGGAGAATCAGGGCGTGCCGGAACCAACATATGCCTGGTGGGGCGATCCGGCTCTAACTCGTACCAGCCTTTGGTCTTGACATGCCTTTCGGGCAATGGTACAGCTAGCAGACCACTTGTTCCAATTTTATTTGGAGGTCCCGCCGATGCGTTCCTTGCTGAAGGGCATTCGGGTGTTGCGTTACGCCTGCCTGCTGCTGATGGTCGCTGCCGGTCCCGTCTTTTCGCAAACAACGACCGGACGGATTCTGGGAGAGGTATCCGACCAATCAGGGGCCTCTCTCGCAGGCGCCACCGTGACCGTCACCGACATGCAACGGGGCACCACCCGCATTGCCACCACCGACGCCTCCGGCAACTATGCCGTTCCCAGTTTGACGCCTGGCGTCTATAAAGTGCGCGCTGAGTCCAAGGGCTTCAAAGCTGTGGAGCGTCCGAACATTCAGGTCGAAGTCGCCTCCGACCTCTCGGTCGATCTGAGTCTTCCACCGGGCGATGTGAAAGAGACGGTTGTCGTAACCGACGAAGTTCCATTGGTCAACACAACCTCGTCCACACTAGGAGGCACGCTCAGCAACCAGGAGATCAACGACCTCCCGCTGAATGGGCGCAACTACGAGAACCTGCTGCAACTGCGTCCCGGCGTGGTTCGCTATCCTGGCGGAGGATTCTCCACCACCAGCGCGAACGGACTCCGAGCCGAAGACAACGCTTATCTGGTGGACGGCCTGTTCAACAGCGAACCCTTCTCTGGCCAGAGCATCATCAATGGCGCCGGCATCGCCGGAGACTCCGCCACGATTCTTCCCGTGGACTCGATTCAGGAATTCAACCTTCAGCAGAATCCTCCCGCAGAATATGGATGGAAACCGGGTGCAATCGTGAACGTCGGCTTGAAGTCGGGCACCAACCAAGTTCACGGCACAGCCTATGCCTTCGGACGCGACACGCCGTTTGACGCTCGCAATTACTTTAATCCGACACCCGGAGTGAAGAACCCGCGCAATCTCACGCAATTCGGCGGAACTGCCGGGGGCGCAATCATAAAGAACAAGTTGTTTTACTTCGGAGGATATGAAGGTCAGCGCTACACCGTGGGCAACGCCAGTCAGTTCGACACATGGGCGACGGTTCCGCTTCCGAACTCTGGAAACTGCGTGTTCAGCGGCACAGGAGACTGTGCCCAGAGCATCCCCGATGCGATCGCCGATGTGTACGCTGCCTCTCTCGTCTCGGGATCGGGTGTGAACCCCGTCAAGGGTGTCAGCGCAGTCAGCCTTCAGATTGCGGGCTGCACCTTCACTCCTCCCAACACGGTAAGTTGCGATGGAATGGGATTTCCCACCAACGACGGAACAAATCCTGCGGGCCCGACCAAAATCAACTACGGCCTGCCGAACACAGTGAGTGTCGACAATGTGATTGGCAAAGTCGACTATCACCACAATGATCGCAACAACTTCAGCACCTTGTACTTCTTCGGCAACAACTCCGGGACGGTCGCCGACGCACTTCAGGTTCAGCCGAAGTGGCTCACCGATATCCACACGCGCGCGCAGGTCTTCGGAGAGAACTGGACCTGGATCCCAAATGCACGCTGGGTGAATGAAGCCCGCTTCGGCTATAACCGCCTCTACCAGCCCACGATGGTTGCCGACCACAATGTTTCCGCCTCTTCCTATGGCCTGAACACCGGCGTCATCAATCCTCTGTACGGCGGACTTCCCCGAATTCAGATCGCCGACTTCTACGTCTTCCCGCAGGAACTCGGGGGCTTTAACTGGCCCAAGGTGCAGGGACCTGACACGCGCTTCCAGTTTGTCGATCACATCTCCTATGTCCGCGGCAGTCACTCCATCAAGTTTGGCGGTGAACTCCATCGTGACTCGTTCGAGGGCGCGGGATACGGAGGCGCCCGGGGCAGAATCAAGTTCGGATTGGGTGGCGGCACGCTGCCCTTCGGCATCGAAGATTACTTTGCCGGCCTTTCCTCTCACGCCAGCCTGCTGCAAGGCGATCCCACGCGGCACATTCACAACTGGGGTTTCGCAGGCTTTATCCAAGATGACTGGCGCGTCAACAAGACTCTCACTGTGAACCTCGGATTGCGCTACGAAGTGAATTCCGTCATCAAGGATGAGCACAACCTCCTCGGTAACTTCGATACAACCAAGGGGCTTTTGCAGGTCGGTCATGGCCTAAGCAGTCCATACAACGGCGACCACAATGACTTCGCCCCGCGATTGGGCGCTGCCTGGGACGTGACCGGCAACGGACGGACGGTTGTTCGAGGCGGCGTGGGACTCACCTACGAGACTCTCAACTGGGAATCGTTCCTGGCATTGAACAACTCGCTGGGCCTCGCAACCATCCCTACCGGAGCCATTATCGACGGGAGCGGCAACACGGCCGGCGGATCGATCGCAGTCGGCAACATAGGCTTCAGCGGAGCCGATCCCGCGAACGGCGGCATCAACTGGGATCCCGCACTAACCGGAGTTCAGGGAACGGTTTTCCCAACCACCCCGCTGGACTGCTCTGCAAACCCGTGCAGCATTATGGGTGTGAACCCAAATCTCAGAACGCCCTACGTCTGGAACTGGTCGTTGAACGTACAGCACGCGTTCTCACCCAACCTATCTCTGGAGGTGGGCTACGTCGGGAACCACGGTTCCAAGCTGGCGGGCATTCGCGACATCAATCAAGTGGTTCCGGCATTGGACGACGGCAGCGAGCAGGTGGGCCGCCCCTTCTTCAATCAGTTCCCTTACCTCGGCCAGATTTTTCAAATGGCGAACATTTACCGTTCGAACTACAACGGCCTGCAGATGACGTTCACAGCACGCAACTACCACGGCCTGTCCATGATCGCCGGTTATACGTATTCTCACTCGCTGGATCAGGTTGGTGCTAACTGGGACTTCGGCGCTGGACTGGGACTGCCCAGCGACAGCACACATCCCGAACGCGAATATGCCAGCAGCGACTTTGATATCCGGCATCGATTTACGCTGTCGATGACTTACATGCTCCCCGGCAAGAAGAGCTTCGCGCAACTGCTCGAGGGATGGCAGATCAACTCCATCATCAGCCTGTACGGAGCACAGCCCTGGGGCGTGATGGACGCTGGAACGGACGTCAGCCTAACCGGAGAATTGAACGATCGCTGG
>JAYTFO010000452.1:0-9750 GCA_043734305.1 Acidobacteriota bacterium
TGGGCGAGGATCTCGACCCCGATGCCGCTATTGGTAGTCTGCCGCTTGGCCAGCGCCAAATGGTCGAGATTGGTAAGGCATTGCTGCGCGAGGCGCGGATTATCGCATTCGATGAACCGACCTCTGCGCTGTCCGCCGGAGAGACGACGCGTCTCAAGCGAATTGTCACGTCGCTGCGGGATCGGGGCTGCGCGATCATCTACGTAACGCATCGCCTGGAAGAGGTGTTCGATTTGTGCGATTCCGCCACCGTATTACGCGATGGCCGGTGCACCGCCCGCTATCCGCAGGTTTCCGCGGCTTCACCTTCTCAGTTGATTCGAGATATGGTCGGCCGCGAAATTGCCGATGTATATGGATTCAAGCCCCGCCCGATCAGCGATTTGCTCTTTAGGGTGATCGGTCTCGCAGGTCCAGGCCTCTCCGAGCCGGTCAGCTTTTCGGTGCGTCGAGGTGAAATCGTCGGCTTTTTCGGGCTGGTGGGGTCCGGCCGCACGGAACTCATGCGCCTTCTGTGCGGAGCGGAGCCTGGCACCGAAGGGAAGGTCGAATTGCGCGGTCATTCTGTGCGCTATGCGCATCCGCGAGCAGCGATTGCGGATGGAGTGGCGTTGTGCCCCGAGGATCGCAAGCGTGAAGGAATATTTCCGCTCGCAAGCGTATCGGACAACTTGAATATCAGCGTCCGCCGCCGTGGTGCGTACGCCGGAATGTTTCTCAACCGTGATGAAGAACGGCGGGTGGCCGTTGAATATATCCAGCGGCTCGGCGTGAAGACGCCCAGTCCCGCCACGCCCATTGCGCATCTGTCCGGCGGGAATCAACAAAAGGTCATCTTGGCACGGTGGCTCGCCGAAGACGTCGACTTACTCATCATGGACGAGCCTACGCGCGGAATCGATGTCGGAGCGCGCGCCGAGATCTATCGTATTTTGTTCGATTTGGGCGCGCGCGGTAAGGCGATAATTTTAGTGTCGAGCGACCTTGCCGAGGTCGCATCGGTCGCCGATCGCGTTATCGTGATGCGCGGGGGCAAAATCGTGGGAGAGCTGGACCGCGCAAACGCGCAGGCAGAAACCATTCTCGCCATGGCGCTGCCGCAATGATTCGCCGTAAACGTGAAGGTACTCGGAGCGTCGACGCTAACCCAACTGCCAACGGGTTGGGGTTGGTGTTGCTCGTGTTGCTGATCCTTCTTTCGTTGGCGGTACCTCAGTTCTTGACATTGCGGAATCTAAGCGGACTCGCCCTGTCGATCGCTCTCGTCGGTACGATCGCTCCGTCGATGATGTTGGTCCTGGCGTTAGGGGATGTTGATCTATCGGTCGCGTCCATAGTGGCGCTATCCGGAGTAACCGCGTCCATTGTCACGAGTGCGACACACAGCGTGGGTCTTGGAATGTTGGCCGGGATCCTCGTTGGTGGCAGCGTTGGGCTCATGAACGGATTGCTGATCGCGCGGGTTGGTATCAACTCTCTCATCGCCACGCTTGCGACCATGGAAATTGTGCGCGGCCTCGCCTACATTGTCGCGCATGGCGACGCGGTCATCATTACGCACGAACAATTCTTTCTATTGGGCGCGCGTTCTATTTTTGGACTCACATTGCCGGTGTGGTTGACGGCGGCGAGCTTTGTCGTTTTTGGCGTCATACTGAATTTCACTGTCCTTGGTAAAAATGTACTTGCCATCGGTGGCAACTCCGAGGCGGCCAGGTTGGCCGGGGTTTCCGTGCGGTCGATTCGCACCTGGATTTTCACCGTTCAGGGACTCATGACGGGGCTCGCCGGAGTGATGCTCGCATCGCGTCTGTCGCTCGGAGATCCGAAAACCTCCGTCGGGCTCGAGCTCGCGGTAATCTCCGCTTGCGTTCTCGGCGGCGTGTCGCTTGCCGGAGGGCTCGCGACGATCAGCGGGGTTCTCATTGGCGTGCTGATCATGGGATGCGTGCAAAATGCCTTGGGATTGCTCAACATTCCGACTTTTTATCAATACTTGGTGCGAGGGGGTATCCTTCTCCTTGCCGTGGCGTTTGATCGTTGGAAGATGTCGCGTCGCGCAGGGTAGATTAGTTCGGCGTCGATTCCTTAGATCTCGAAAGGCTCGCAGAGCACGCGCCGCCCGCACAACAAGTTGGATGGGCGCGAGGTCGATATCGCACTCGAGTTTCCTGGTCAATTCTGCGAAGCGGCGATAGCGTGCGGGATATTCACCCGAATGCGCGAACGCTATCCGAATCCCCCCGATGGTGAGGTATCTCCGCACCAGTTGTCCGCTGTCCGTCGGTACCTCAAAATCCCAGCGCTCGGTGCCCGTGTGGCGAAAATCGAAGCTCGCGGTCACGGGAGCGATCTGCGCATGGACCAAGCGCATCTCTGCAGCGATCGGTGCCTGCCGATTCGACGGAAAAATTAACGTGCATCCATCGACAAGCAAGGGCCCCGGCAAAATACTCGTCGCGATCGAAAGCGCATTGATGCCGGATTGATTACGCCGAGCCCCCCCTGCGTCCCAAAGCCACCGCTGGCCGGGGTGCCATACCCACACCTTCTCGTGCCAGACGATATTGACGCCAAGTATGCGTCGTTTCTCGAGCCATTGACGGGAGTTCATAGCGGCAGCCGCTTTGCGCGAATGCCACGACGCGAAAAGCGACACACGGGTATTCAACACGTTGCTCCTCAACTCAAGGACCTCGCTCAACGTTCTACCCGGGGTTTCCAGCATTTACATGAAGCCCCGCCGCAATTGCGGTTCAAGCCAGGCTGGCGCGGCCTCGGGGTGGAGTGCAAATGACCACGGCTTCGAGCCCCGGCGAGGCCGCAGTCATCTGCTCGAACGACGTGAATCCCGAGAGGCCGTTCTTTGCCGAGTCCGGGCTGGCCGCCCGAGCAATGAAAAGTCGGGACTCTCGCCAAAGGCCGGTAGGTGTTGGTCGCGAGCAATCTTTACCAAACCTACAATGCCGATCCCAATGCGTGCTGTCATGCGAGTATTTTGCGAGTGGGCACCCGAGTGTCGCGGAACAAATACGTCTGATCGGGAGAGCGTCCGTCTTCGTCAAACAGTAAGAGCTCATTTTCCGTTTGGAATTCGGGCAAGTACACCGAATGATGGGGTCCAAGGGTGTCCCAATAACGGCCCATCGGTTCGTTGTTGAGATACAAGTGCCCCTTTCCAAGGCCTTGGGTGGCGAAGAATATAGGATTAGCTAAATTGGGCCGCGCTGTTCTAGCCTGCCACAAGCATGGTCCTCGGGCAGTTGCGTCGTTATCGCCCGCGACGGCCTTGTCCAACCCGCCCCATGACCGGTACGCCCACTCCTGCAAAACCCCATCGCCGGGGAAAACACTGGCGCGAAAATAGCGATTGAGATCCACCGCGTCTTCACTGTAAACCATGACCCGCACGTCCACATAAGTGGAGACGTTCGAGGGCTCGAGCAAAAAGTCGCTCGATGAGAAGCCATCGAGGAGGGAGGACTCGCCACGATGCTCGGCCACCAGCTGACCGTCGACGTAAAGCCAGGCATAGTGCGGCAGATCGCGCAGGGCAAGAACCACTCCCTCGTTTCTGCCCTTCGGTACGCTCCAGCGTGCATCGTAAAAATTGCCTGCAGAGGGGCCGATCGTCCGAAAAAGCTTAAATTGCCAGCTTTCGGGTGCATGAGATTTCGAGCGATTGACACTCGCATCCGGCAAATTGACACGCCGTGCGCCCATGTAAGCGGGACCGCTGACGCCTTTGCTTTGGTGTGCGCTCCCTTCGGAGGAGCGTCCCATGTTGTCGCACAGAAAGGTCAAGGTCATGGACTCAGCTACCGCTCCCACGTCGAGCACTTCCCGGCTCGCGCCAGGACCTCGCCCCCAGACACCCAGATAGTGGCCATCCGCCCATACATGAACCCGATCGGACGCGCGCGTAAACAAAAGTCCCGAAGCGCCGCCTGCGTTGCGCGGTGCTTTGGCGCGGTACCAAAGGTAGCCATACGGTTCGTCGAGCTGCTCGGCGCTGCGGGGTCCCGGTATATTCCTCCAGCCGGCCGTGCTGGTAGGCTCCGTCAGTTCAAATCGCCGCCACGTAAGTGACTGGATGACGGTTGCGGACGCGTCCGCCACTGCGGCCGTTTGCCGGTGGAATTTTCCGTCGGGCGACACTGCGATGAGAACGCTGGCTGCGGCGCTTAACCAACATTCGATCCCCGCTGCCGTGGTTTCACCGACATAGTTGGCGCCTACAATCACCCAACCATCCACAAACCAAGTTAACCGCATCAAAGATTCGTTGACGCACAAAAGCGTCACGCCCGCGACGCTCGGCGTCAACACCCCGTCCCGGGGAAAGACAAATTGCAGTTCCGTGCCGTTAATTGAAATGATGCCGGTTCGTCCCGATTCTCCCCAAATCACAAGCGTGCGTCGCGCACGATTGCCCGCCACCCCCAACAGCGTCGAGTTGCAGTAGTCGATGACCCATTTGTCGTCCACGGCAAAGTGAAATGGCAACACCAGGGGTCGATGCGAACCGGCGGCTAGTACGAGCGTGCGTCCCTCGTTGAGAACCATCACTCCAGGTTGCTCAGCGACATTCGCCGTAGGTCGCGCATCGACGACCGAATTGATGACCTTTCCCTCCCGCATCTCGTCTTTAAAGCTCTGCACGATGGGCTGTGCCGGTAGCACGCACAGAAAGAGACCTTGTTTCGTCGCCAGACTTCGTGCCGTCACCGGGCCGATAAAATGAACCGGATTGACGACTGCAGTCGCCGTTGCAAAAAATTCCTCGAAATTCGCGGCGAGTTGACCTGCACCTTTGACCGCGAAATAGGTCTCATTGAGCGCACCGCCCTCGGCGATGGGACCGTCAGGATAATAGCGATTCGTCACCCACGAATGCTCGCTCTTCCAAGTGCTGCTTCCCATAAACCCAAAGCTGGTGCCGCCGTGAAAGCAGAAATAAGCAGGCATATTCTGCCGCGACAATAGATCGAATGCCTGTTGTTCAAGCATCGCCGGAGCGGGATATTCCGTCGCATCCCATCCCCAGCAATCCATCCAGTCGGTATAGAGTTCCGCGATCACTAGCGGCAAGTCAGGGTGATGCTCGCGAAATTGCTGCTCAGCCGCCGGATCGTAGCCGTGCAGCGTTGGCAGCGTACCCTTGGCGAGAACCGTGGCGCCGCCACTTTCGACGCCGACTACGGGCACATCAATGCCGTTGCTCCGCACCAGGTTGAGCAAGTAATCCAAATACCCCAGACCCCCCGGGCGGCCCGAGAAAAAATATTCGTTCTCCGCCTCGACCAGCACGACCGGACCTCCGCGCGTTGCCTGCATCGGCGCTACCTGCTGGCATAGTTGCCCGAACCATCGCTCCAAATACGGTTCCGTCAACGCCGATCGGACTCTAAATTCCGTGCCCGGCTTCCCAATGAGCCAAGCAGGATATCCCCCCGCCTCGAATTCGTCGCAAATAAAGGGCCCGAGGCGAACGAATGCCATCATTTTAAGATCGGCGCAGGTTTGCAGGAATCGGCTCAAATCCGACCGGCCGCTGAAATCGAACTCACCTTCCGTGCGTTCGTGCTGATTCCATGCTACGCAAGTCACGATCGTATTGAGTCCGGCTCGCTTGGCCTTCAAAATCCGGTCTCGCCACAGAGAAGGCGGGCAGCGGAAATAGTCCATCGTCCCTGCGCATAGGTATCGCGCCACACCCGCGGCAAGCACGGAACTTCGCGACCACGGATGAGGCTCCGCTTTCGATTCTGGAGAGACGGAGAGGGTGCCGATCGAGTGCGCTCGTCCACGGGGCGAAAGTGCGACCAGCGGTGCAGCCGCCACACCTTGTAATAACCTCCGGCGGAGGCTGTTCGGTCCCCGAAACCCTGTGGGCTTTCTCATGAATGAGCACTGGTCCTTGACGTGATCTTGTTGTTCTCTAATACTCAGACTATTTGCGTTGCTCTGTCAAGTTCTTGGGGCGGCCTGTTCGCCGAGTCTCAATGAGCCGGCATCTTCAACCTTTGTCAGATCCCGATTCAGCGGGGAGCTTGAGGCGTCTCGGTGGACGCCTGCAAGGTTTAGCGTTTGCGGCGTTCCGGCGGTCGAGCGGCGCGAGCCTTCGGGCGCGAATACCGCGTGTCTTCCAGCGCCGCCCGGATGAGGTCCGCCATCGCAATTCGAGCTGCGTCGGGATTTCCCACGCTGATCGCTTCGAATACCCGAACGTGGTCGGTGAGAGCATCGCGCGGAAGAGGGCTTGCGCGCAGTTTATACACCGTCGTCCATTGCACGGCTGCCGCAATGCCGCTGGAAAGACTCGATAACATCTCATTCTTTGTGGCCGCCAGTAGGGCGTGATGGAAGTTGCAATCGCCCGCGCGTCCCTTTTCCACCCCTAAACCGTAGCGGGCCATCGCATCGAGGCCATTGCGCATTTCTTTCAGATCCTCCTCGCTCCGGCGGGCGGCGGCCAAGGACGCTGCCGCCGGTTCGACGATCATGCGTAGCTCAAACAGTCCTTGGATGAGTTGCTCATCCGGCTCTGTCTCAAACAGCCATTGCAGCACGTCGGGATCGAGTAGTTGCCAGCGGCGCCGAGGACTGATTCGGGTACCCGTCTTCGGCAGACTTTCGACCAACCCTTTGGCCGCCAATATACGCATCGCTTCGCGGTATGCGGACCGGGAAACATTCAGGCGCTGGCTGGCAATGACTTCCTGCGCCAACAGCTGACCCGGGCGATACTGCCCACCCATGATTCCGACCCCCATGCGATGCGCGATTGAGCCGTGCAACCTTAATTTTCGAGCGCCGGGGACACTCGGTGTAAGCGGCGTCTTTTTGCTCTTGGCCATTTCGTGTTGTCCTTACGGGCGTACCGCGCTTATGGCGCGAAGCATATCAGCTCCTTAAAATCGCACACGCCGCTGCGCGCAAGTAAACAATGCGTTGACGAGTAAACGCTGGCTTCGCATACTGCGTCTCGCGATGTGATATTTCAAATCAGCTCCGCGGTGATAATGGGACTTGCGCGAAGGAGAATTGAGTGACCGGACCCACTTTTGATCGACGGACATTTACCAAATCAGCGGCTTGTGCATTGCTAGCGGCAGCCGTACCGCGTTTAAAGTCCGCCACAGCGGCCCCGGAACCTAAATATCAAGTCGGATTAAAATCCAAGCCGCCCGCCCGCCAAATGACGGTCTTCCGACTCGAGGATCTTCCTTACAACGTGCGCGATATGACCCTTACCTTGACCTGTCTTCAAGGGCTGGTCAACCGGTCCCAACCGCGGTTGTTCTTGATTCAGGATCGATACGATGATCTTTGGCTCGACTGGCTGAAAGAACGCGGCGATATCGACTCGATTCAATCCGTCGAGATCGGCGAACTTATTGAACGATTTCTTGGGGCAGCCACGTGCATGTACGTGACGGATCCCGCCATTCCGGCGAGTGTCAACGTGGCCACGATGTTGGCCGCAGTGCACGACGGAATTGCGGTAACTCCCGAGCTTGCCGCCATGTTTCGCCTTCCCAAAGGGGCCTATCCTGACTCTTATAAACGTGGCGCCGATTTGCGCGTGATGCATTGGAAAAAGGACGTGGAGGCCTATCGCTGGGCGTTCAACAGTATCGGTGATCAGTTGACGAAACGAGCCGTTGCAGTCTTGGATCCGGCCACCACGGCGATCCGCGACTATTTCGTTGAGTTCAAAGTACCGATCCTTTGGATCTCCAACCCCAACGACCAGGCAGCCTCTCACCAATCTTTTTCCGAAGAGCGCGACTTTGTCCGAGAAATCTTTATGCGCTGGCCGCCCAACATCCCCTGCATGGGTTGGCCGCTCGACAAATTGGGCATTGGGGAGTGGGAAGGGGTTAGGCTCGCGAGCGAATGCGCGAAATTCGAAGTGTGTTCGGGCAACGACGGCTATTCGCCGACGGTAGGCAATCTGTCGGTGCACTCGGGAACCAATGCCACCCTGCGGCAACGGGCGGCGCCGCCGGCCCCGACACTGGAACACGATAAAGTTTATTTCGCATTTACACGCTCAGACGGGGATGGCCTGAATTTTCAGCGACACTATTACCGCAAGCTATTTGATGATCCCGAGCACGGGAACACCCCGATGGGATGGCAGATCGGTGCGAGCGCCGTTGACTTTAACCCCGCCATCGTTGACTACTATTACAAACATGCCAAGCCGGGTGATTGCTTCATCAACGCGCTGACCGGAGTAGGGTACATTCACGAAGATAGCTATGCGGATAACTATCCCGCCGACCAGCGCGAACGAATATGGCAAGAATATATCGCGATGTCGACGGAGTACCGAGCGAGGATTGACGCCTCACTCATGTCGACCTTTGCGGAAATGGAGCCGGATCGCCTCGCGCGTTTTGCCGCGATACACGGAATCGAGGGCATTTTCGCCAACTACGGCACAACAACCCTCACCACGCTAGACAATGAAGTCAGTCTTGTCAGCGGGAAACCCGTATTTCGCGCGATCTCTGGGGGCACGACCGACTACACATTCACGAAGTATGGACGCCGCAGAGCAGTAGCGGGATTGATTGAGGAAGTTCGTCGATTCACGCCCACCCGCCGACCCGCGTTTATGCATGTCTTTCTCGCGAATTGGCTCAGCGACATGGAAATGGTCGACCAAATTGTCTTAGGGTTGGGAAGTAACTACGCGCCCGTGCGACCGGACCATTTAGTTGCCCTGTTAAGACAGGCCGCTCGGTGACCACACGGCGGATCGATCGGCTTCGCATATCGGCGACCTTACTCGCAGAGCGCATCCAGAGTTCCTCTGTGGATGGCAACATGACAAATGCGCCGTGAAAGTTCGGGAGCGAAAAGGCTCCAAACATTTCCACCTTCGGAATGTCCGATTTCGCGTACGAAAGGTCCTCGAACGTCCAGCATATTCAGGTGCTATCACAACTGATTAAGTCGCAGACCACGGTTGATGTGCGCGCCGGACGTAATGGTGTGAGCGATAACAGTACGATCCTGTATCGCAGTCGAAGGCGCTTTTTCGATAGTAAATCCTTGCCTGAAACTCATTACCTTTGAGTATCGATAACGGCCATTCTCGTTAGTTAGCGCATTAATCTCATTTTACTGCGATTCCACAAGTGACCCATCCAACACGTGGCTTCCGCAAACTTTTAGAAATAATCCAAGTCACGTGCTAGTTATTCCTGAGGGGGAAACGCAAATAACAATAGGGCGAGCATTTTTCCATGTGAACATCGAAACGGAGAGCGCATTGTTCAGTCAGCGGTACTTACTTTGATCGCCATCTTTATGTCTTGCAATATACTGATCGTTAATTAGAGCAGCCGCGATCAACTGCTTTTCCGACCGCACCGGCGACAGATTACGCTGCATCAGCTCGAAGCGCCGCGCCTCGTCTTCCCTGCCCTGTCGATGTAGCCAATGGATCGCCTCTCCGTAACGCTCGTTGACCTTCGCTCGCACGTTCATGAGTGAGCGGTAGGCATCGCAGTCGGCTACCGTGCCGGTCGTCCGCAGCTCTCGCTTAACTGTCTCAAGCTTTCTTCGCATAAAGACCGAATCCCCGGCCGTCATGGTCAGCATCGCCGGTTGCACCGAGCTTGCCGGATTCTCCGGTTTGCGCTGCGAGGCGCGGTAAATCGGCGTCTTCTTATTTGTCTTGACGAAGCCCCGATCCTCGCGTCGGGTTGCGGTGGCTGCGACGCCGAGTTC
>JAYTFO010000453.1:0-8554 GCA_043734305.1 Acidobacteriota bacterium
CTACTAACTGGTGGTAACGCGGTTCGCCCAAGAACGGAGTTCTCGCTTCCTTCTCGGCCATCGAGGAAAGGCAGAGGGCGGAGAACGACCGCTTCAAAACAGAATTCGTCCCGGATTCGCCGATGCGGTCTTTCAGATTGGCACGCCATTCGTCGGTGAGCGAGACGAGTGTGGGCTTGGAAAGAATGTTGGGGCGATAAATCCAGTTGGCGAAGATCGAGTAGGCGAGATCGTCGCGGAGTTCTGGGTCAGGCGAGGCTAGCAGGGCGCTGAGTTCGTGTGCGAGGGCGTCGGCGGATTCGTGCTCGGGGACGGCGTATTTGGCCTTCGCGATGGCCTGCCAGAAGGTGCGGTCGTGCGGAGTGCTTTGCGCGGCTACGAATGCCGCACAGAGCAGTATGAGGACCAGGACCGCGCATGCACTTTTCGGGCTGGTTGTTTCGCGACTCTTTCGTGGTGTGGCGGGACGCTGCCACGACAGCCGCCACGATGCCGGCGCTACGAAGAACCTACTGCAGGGCATATAGATTTCCGTCCATGCTGCCGAAGTAGACTACGCCATGGTCGACGGCGGGAGACGAGACGATCGCGCCGATGGAAATAAATCGATACATGTCAATGTACATATCCTCGAAGTCTCCGAAAACGGGTGAGAAGGCCTCCTGATTCAGGCTGCTGTCGGCGTTCAAGACTTTCATGGGATCTTTTTTCGACGCCTCGGTCTGAAACTCCCAAGCCAGTTTGCCGGTTTTCGTTTCGACCGCGTACAGCTTCCCGTTGTGATCGCCGACGTACGCAGTGTCTCCCGCCAGGGCGGCGGATGAAAACACATAGGCATGGGCATTGAAGTTCCAGATCAGGTGACCATTCTTTGCATCCAGCGCCATGAAACGCGAACTGTCGGAGGTTCCTACATACACCACGCCGTTGCGTACCGCGGGCGTTCCGTTGACCCATGACTTGTTGGTGGTGTAGTCCCACTTCTTCCGACCGTTCGCGGCGTCGAGGGCATAGACGTGGCCGTCACGGCATCCAACGTACACGATTCCATCGGCCACCGCGGGGGACGATTGAAATCCCACCTGATTGTGAATGGTGTTGTCTTCGCCGGCCTTGAACGTCCATTTTTCTTGTCCGGTGTCGGCGTCGAATGCGTACAGAATGCTGTCCCAGCTTCCGATGTAAACGGTGTTGTTGTAGACGGCGGGCGATGCATGCACAACGTCTTTGGTCGGGACCTTCCAGACCTCGATGCCGGTGTCGGCGGTCACTGCGTAGACGTTGCCATCGCCGCTGCCGAAATAGACTTTGCCGCTCGAGACGGCGGGCGAGGAGGTCCAAATGTCCCATGCATCGGGCATCGTCTGGGCGGGAGAAGGATAGCCGTGCAGGTTTTTGGCTTCAAATTTTCGTTCGAACTCGGTAGCGAATGCCCATTTCGGCTTTCCGGTTGCAACGTCAATTGCGGCCAGCGCGCCCGCGGACGAAACGAAATATACGGTCCCACCGCTCACGGCCGGGGACGAGGCGATCGGCAGACGCGATTTGAAATTCCATTTCTCCTTGCCGGTTTCCTGATCGATGGCGAATAAGTGGCCGTCCAGGCTGGTGATGTAGACAACGCCATCGGCGATGGAAGGCGAGGCTACAATCGCGGCGCCGGTTTTGAAGGTCCACTTAACGCCTTTCAGTTGGGTCGGGCCCGCCGATTCGTACACGCCGGTGCGCGCTGCGTTGCCGTGAAAGGTGGTCTGGCCGAGCGCGCTGGCAGCACACACCAAAAGCCCGAAGGCGAGCATTCGCCTCATCCGTATTCTCCTGTGTGCGACGCAGTTCTGGCATCGACTGCTGTCTACTCATCAGACGGCGGCGGAAGGAAATGGTAATCAGCAGGACGTCAACGGGCGGAGTTGCTCACGATTTGTTTGCAGATCGTAACTCGGTTACCGCGCGATAGGCTTGATCGATGGCGGCGTCGGTGTAGGCGGAAGCTCCGGCATCGGAGTTGGCGATGGCGATTTGTCCGAAGGGCTTGCGTCCGACAACCCAGGGCTTTTCCTCTTCCGCCCAGTCCGGATCAAACAACGGGTTGTAGCCATAAGCGTAGCCGTGCGCCCAGCGGTTGACGGTTAGGCCCTGAATGTCACGGGCGGGATCGAAGCCGGCGCTGCCGAGCATGCGGCTGAGTTGGTCGCGGACGTTGCGTTCGAAAATTGTGAATGGCGTTCTTAGTAACTCGGCGCGTCCGGCGCGGTACTGATCGCGCATCGGCGAACCCTTTTTGCAGGGTGTGCGCAACATGAAAAGAACCATCGGCTCTTCCGGTTTGCTGGGGAATTTGTATTCTCCCAGACTCACGGGGAAGTCGAGAGCGGTGTAGACGTGATAACTGCCGGGCGACTCGATCTGGCGCACGCCCAGTTTTTCAAAGGACGTCCAGTTGCGGATCGCGACATGCGTATAAACCAGCGGCGCTTTCACCAGGTAGGCCAGTGCTGATTTCTGTTTCTCCGGTAACTCCGGACACAGATAAGGGATCATGCTGTTGAAGCACGCGAGCACGCACTGCTTGGCGCGCACCGTTTGCAGCTTCTTCTCGCGGACGTATGCCACTTCAACTTCTTTGGCCGCTCTTGCTCCGGTGTGCTTCACATTCACGGCAGTGCTGTTCAAGCGGATCCGCACGGCTGAGCCTTCGTGGTCCAGGCGGCTGTAATCCGCGCGGGCCGTGACCACGTCTTCCATGGTGTGGCCGGGAATGGAGCCTGGAATCAGAGTGCGCACCAACAGGCGCGCAATGGAAGCGTTGCCGTCGGGGAAATGAAAGATGTAGGGCTCTTCTTGCTCGTCGGGGCCGAGGTCCATGCCCTGGAATCCGGGGTAGGTGACGCCGCCGTAGTCATCACCCGTCATGTAAGGCCCAATCGCGGGGACGGCCTCGATCCCCACCGCCCACAAGTCGTGGGTGTAACTCTGGAAGAACTTCAGCGTATCCGGATGGACCTTGCAGAGCTTGGTTAGAAAATCCGCGTAACTGATTTTCGATAGTCGGGCGATTTTTTCCTCGCGCGATAGTCCGGGGAGGTAATCGATTTTGTCGGTGTACACGCGGGCGATGTCGCGGCGGACGGGATCACTGAGCGGCGTTTTCGCCAGCCACTCCGGCCACGGAGTCTTGCCAAGGCCCGCGACGATGCGATCTTCGCCGAAGGTTTCTTTGTCGAAGAAGACGGCCGTGCCCAGTTTGTGAGAGTCGTAGAGCTTCTGATCGTAGGCTTTGAAGAACTTCTCGGTGTCGATTCCCAACTCGACCAGCAGTTGCTTTGCTTCCGCGCTGTAGTGTCCAGGACTTTCGATCGATTGGGTGCCGCCGTTGCTAAGCAGCATGCGGCCGCCCGCTTGGAACTCGTTGCGTTTGGCGTGACCGCCGAAGTCGTCGTGATTGTCGAGGATGAGGATGCGGGCTTTTTCGCCCGCGGCCTTGCGGAAGAAATAAGCGGCGGCGAGGCCGCTGATTCCGCCGCCGACGACTACCAGGTCATAGGTCTCGCCGGTGGGTTCCGGCGAACGGTCGGCATCCCATGCTTCACCGTCGCGCAGGCGGTGAGCATAGGTAAATGTTCCATCGTGGTTGCCGCGCATCCCGGTTAGTGCGGGAGGATAGTAGTCCGGCTTCTCCGGGGACGAGGGTGAGAGATTGTTGGAATCGGAGCCGGTGGCAAACTCGGACGGTGCGACGGCCGCTAGAAGTGATTGACTCGCCAGCGCGCCGCCGATGCCAATGGCCGCACCGTTGAGAAAATCGCGGCGCGAAATCGGGCATCCCATGCCGAGTTCGCGATTACGTTTCGTATCTGCCATAGCGTAAGCCTACTACTCGCGGGAGCGATTATAGCAGCGGAGTTCTTCAGTGGCGGCGGGACGCCGCCACGACAGCCGGCAAGATGCCGGCGCTACTTAGGACACGGGCGCGCCGTCGGACGCTTTGACTTTGGCCGTGCCGGCGGCGACGTCTTGTACGAAATCGCGGCGGCGTTCAGCGCCTTTGCGGTTGGTGAGGACGCGAACACGCCGGGCAGGAATGTTGCTGGGATCAAGGCGCACGATCCGGCCCCGCTCCACCTGGATATGAAAGCGAAACCAGTCGGTGCGGAACATGCGTCCAGAAGCAAAGAAGGTCATGGAGGCGGCGATCTGACCATCAAAGTCAGCGCCCGTACAGGTGATCAGTCGCCTGCCGACATCTTGGGTCCAGGTCATCCCGCCGACCAGGGGTTCGTTCAACACACAGCGTTCGAAGGGCACCAGGAAAGTGATCTTACGGATCTGTAAAAGTTGTAACAGGACCGAGAGCTTCGCCAGGTTTGTAGCCACAATTTGTGCTTCGGTGGGGGAGATGCGCTCGATCTTGAGATGAAGCTCGGGGGACCATTCACGCTCAAATTCCTCGCGCGCCAGGGCCAGGCCTTTGTCAGTGGCGGCGACGTAGCGCAGAGTAGCGCGCGTCAGGATCACGCTGAAATAGCAGGTGACGACGGTCGCGAGCACCGGGATGTAAGCCAGAAACACGGTGAACGGGAGATGGTAGAGAGGGTCCCAGGCATGCATAGTGGCGTTTTAGCTCCTCATCCCCGGCGCGTTGGGGCCTTGCGATTCGAGGGTCAAGGGTTGAACGAGAGTGTAGCGAGGATGCGGGAGACGCTCCAGATGCGGTTGGTGCAGAGTCTGGGAGCGGGGTTGGGCAGAGCCTTTCGTAATCGTGACACGGAGAGAGATGTTGCCGGTAGCCGGCAGTTAGTAAGGCGACCGCCGGGAAGGCGCGTGGTTACTTGTTCAGGCTCATGGTCGCTTTTTTTACGGCAGCGTGCTGCGTTCTCAGGAGACGGGCCACATCGCCGAGAGGGACTTCGGCGGGTGGCTTGGCGCCGGCTTCCCAGAGCGGACGTTCGCCGCGGGCAGAGGTGAAGCTGTTGGAAGTAATCAAGAGGCTTCGTTCCTCCTGCAAGGGCTGTTGTGAAGCACGCTGCTGATGGCTTGTCATTTGAAGCGGCTGCGGCTCGTTGTTTACCGAAACGCTTGCTTGTCCGAAGGCGGCTGCGGTGCAGAGAAACAATAGCGCGAATAGGGTCGTCTTCATGGCGATCTCCAGGTCTCTACCCGCCCGGCTTTGGACCGGGGCAGGCGTTCTTTTTCCACAGTCAATACAGCATGCGCGATACCAAAGGCTCGGCGCTAAGCGGTGCATTCCTTGCGGTTACGTTGGGAATCGGGCAAATGTTTGCACAATTGTGGAGAAACGTCACAGGTTTTACTCCGCTTGCCGGGAGCGGGAGCCTGGCTTGTCGCTTCGAAAGGAACCTCAACCACAGGGGGTACGGAGGACACAGGGGAAACCGTCGGGCACAATTTTGAGAGCTGGCGTATCATCAGCCCGCCAGATGATTTCAAATTCTGAGACGAGGAGATTTTCATGAAAAAGAGACTAGGGCCATGTGTGTTCGTCCTGTTGATGGGGCTGGTATATGGCGCATGGGGACAGGAGCACTACACCGAAGGTCCGTTGTGGAGGGTGCAGCTGATCCGCGTAAAGCCTGGGAAGATGGATGCCTACCTGACGAGCCTGCGGAAGTCCACCAAGCCGTTGCTGGACGAAGAGAAGAAGCAGGGCGTGATCATGGACTACAAAGTGTTCTTGAAAGAAACGAAGTCGAATCCGGAAGACTGGGACATCGCGATCGCGCTCCAATTCAAGAATCATGCTGCGCTCGATGGGCTGGCTGCGAAAGGGGAAGAACTTCGCGACAAGATCATGGGCGGGAAACAGGTAGCTCAGGATGTAGCCGACAAGCGCAATGAAATCCGCGAGCTGGTGACTTCCGATCTGATGCAGGAAGTGTGGTTGAAGTAGGGCAGGTGTCAGGTGTTTCGGAGTTAGGTCTTCGGTTGCGTTGAAGAAAACGCAGTTGAGGGCCTTAGATACTGCAAGAAATCCTAACCACAGGGAGCACAGAGGACACCGGGAAAGGCACGGCTCAGGTGATGGCTAACATCCGTCAACTTCCTGCCTGCCGTGTGAGAGAATAATCGCGATCTCTATGTCCTCTGTGCCTGTTCCCCCGGTTCCTGCGGCGGTTTCGTTGAAGAAGCGACGCTGGAAGCCGATTCTGCTACGGGTTGTGGTCGTCGTGTTTGTGCTGTGGCTGGGATTTGTGGGCTTCATCTGGCACACGATGAAGCAACCGCCGGAGAAGTTTGGGGCAGTGATGATGCACATGCCCGGTCCGGTTGTGTTTCTGGCAGCGCCGTTTGAGACGATGTGGGTGAGGGCGCGCGCGGGTGAATTGCGTCCCGGCAATGCGGCCCCGGAGTTCAACCTTCAAACCCTCGACAAGACTTCGCGGGTTGCACTTTCTTCGCTGAATGCGCGCGGCCCGGTGGTGCTGGTTTTCGGGAGCTACACTTGACCGCCTTTTCGGCGGGAGGTTCCCGCTCTCAACAAACTCTATGAAGAGTATGGAAACCGTGTGAGTTTTCTGGCGGTGTACATTCTGGAAGCGCATCCGAGTGACGTTTGGCAGATGCAGAGCAACATCAAAGACAAAGTCGTGTTCGCATCGCCCAAGGATGAAGAAGAGCGGGCGTTCGTCGCAGGAGCTTGTGTGCGTAAGTTGGGAATCAAATTTCCGGCGGTGCTGGATGGCTTCGACAACACAACCGAAAAAAATTACACGGGATGGCCGGATCGCTTGTATCTGATCGACCGGGACGGGAAGGTGGCGTATAAGAGCCGTCCGGGTCCGTTTGGGTTTAAGCCGGATGAGTTGAAGGCGGCCTTGGTGAAGATAGTACCTAGCACTCAGTAACCAGTATTCAGTAAACAGCGATTGCAGAAGTCGGATTGCAGAAGTGACCCGGCCGGCGGGTAGTTTTTCCCGAGGCTGAAGAGCTTTTAACCGCTAAGGTCGCAAAGGATTCGCAAAGAACGCTAACAGAGCATTTAACCGCAGGGTTCGCAGAGATGACGCGGAGATCGCGGAGAAAGTCAGACCCCATGAAGAAACTTTTCGTTTTATCGGCATTGGCACTTGCGCTGGCGACGTTGTCGCTGGCTGCGTTGGCGCAATCCGCGTCGGGATACAAGGTTGTGAAGACCTGGAAACTGGGCGGCAATGGCGGGTGGGACTATCTCACTGTGGACAGCGACGGGCGAAGGATTTTCATCGCGCGGGCCGATCGCGTGATGGTCGTCGATGAGGATTCCGGCAAGTTGCTCGCGGAGATTCCGGACACGCCGGGCGTGCATGGAGTCGCGCTGGCGCCAGAGTTTGGGCGAGGGTTTATCAGCGCCGGAGGCGAAGACATGGTTACGATCTTCGACCTGAAGTCGCTGAAGGTTCTGAGTAAGGTGAAGGTGGGAACGCGGCCGGATGCGATCGTCTACGATCCTTTTACGAAGCGCGTCTTTACGTTCAACGCGAAGAGCAATGACACGACCGCAGTGGACGCAGCCAAAGGCGAAGTTGTCGGCAAGATCGCTCTGGGTGGCAAGCCGGAGTTTGCCGCGAGTGACGAAAAGGGAACGATGTTCGTCAACGTCGAGGACACGTCGGAGATCGTGGCGTTTGATCCGCAGAAGCTGGTCGTGAAGTCGCGCTGGAAGCTGGCGGGATGCGAAGAGCCGACCGGGTTGGCGCTCGATAAGAAAAATCGGCGGTTGTTTGCGGGCTGCGGCGGCAATAAGAAGATGGCGATTGTCGATGCGGACAGCGGGAAAGTTCTTGCGATGCCGAATATTGGAGAGGGCTGCGACGCGACCGCGTTCGATGCCGGCCAGAATTCCGCGTTCGCATCAGCGGGCGATGGAACGATCACGGTGATTCGTGAGGATAGTCCGGACAAATTCAGCGTGGCGGAAACGGTGAAGACGCAGGACCGGGCGCGGACGATGGCGCTGGATCCGAAGACGCACCAGTTGTTCACGGTGACGGCCAAGGTGCTGCCGGAAAGAAAAGTCGAGCCGGATTCGTTTGTGGTGCTGGTGGTGGGGAAGTAGATACAAGGCAAGATCAAGGGCGGCGGACAAGAGTGTCCGCCCCACATTATTCGTTCAGGCAAGGATGGAATCGTCGAGTTTCTTGCGGGACCAGTTCTCGGCGGCCTGGACGAAGGCCATCACCAACGGGTGGGGCGTTTTGGCGGTCGATGAAAGTTGGGGCTGGAATAACGTCGCGATAAAGAACTGGTGTGCTGGCGACTCGATGGCGCGACATTCCCCCTCGGCTCCGCGGGCGACGATCGGGAAGCCGGCTTCCATCGCGGTCCATTCAAATTCAGGGTTGACTTCGAAATTGCAGAAGTACTCTTCCTCAACAACTTCCTCGCCGTAGTATCCAGCCAGATAGGAACCCGGACGCAAGTGAATCTTCGGGACGACTCCGGAGAGCTTGGGCGCGTCCGCTGCTCGTTTGGGAACGGCGCAAGCCACCGGATAAATGATGATGTTCTTGGCGTCCGGATCCTCTTCGGCAGTGGTTGCGTCGGCCATGCCGAGGAC
>JAYTFO010000454.1:0-10713 GCA_043734305.1 Acidobacteriota bacterium
ATCCGCAAAGGACGTTGCTCGAATCCGGTCCGCGGCAAGGGGAAACGAGGCGGCTACCGGTATCTGTTTCTGTATTTGGAGAAGCGAGATCATATGCACCTGCTGTATCTACTGGACAAAGATGAGCAGGAAGACTTATCGAATGATGAGCGCAAGGCGCTGCGTGCGCTAGTCGCCGAGATCAAGGAGGCAAAGTAAAAACCCTGCCATGAAGAAAAAGAGAAAGAAGATCAAAGTATTCGGGAGCCTGCAAGAATCACTGCGCGAGGCCTTGGCGCACGAACGCGGCCAGGAAGGTGTACTACGCGTGAGCCAGTTACCCCCTGCCCCCAAACCCCTGACGCCCAGCCAAATTCGGGCCATCCGGCAGTCGTTTAAAGTCAGCCAGGCGGTCTTTGCCCGGATCATCAACGTCAGCCAGAGCACTGTGGAAAGTTGGGAGCAGGGAGTACGCCATCCGCGGGAGGCGACCTTGAAGCTGCTCACGATTGCGCATAAGCACCCCGAAGTCCTGCTGGCAGGCGACTGAAACCGCGAGAGGCGAGCGGAGCCGGGAAGCCGTCGCAAACGCAATTCCGTGCTGGCGGCGGGTGGTCCAGGCGAGCGTATCGCAATTAATTTGGAGGGTGCCTCGTCCAAGCTTTGCTTGGGCAGGTTCTTCGGTGACGACCGAGGGACGTCTCGACCGGGAATTCGCAACACCCACTTAACGTCGCAAAGAACGCGACGTCAGGTTGGGGCACCCACTGAGCTTCTCCCCACTCTTTTCTTGTTTACGCCAAACGGGCGTGAATGCCAAGCCCTTCGGCCACCTTGCGGAGCTGCTTATCTTTTGTCCACAAGAGGGTGGACGGATTGAGGAAGACAGAGGCGATCAGGTGTGCATCGGTCAGACCGATACCGAAGCTGTACAAACGACGGGCCTCAATCATCAGCCGCACTTCATTCATCTGCGCCACACGCAACTGCGGTAATAGATCCAGAAGGGCAAGCGTCTTGGCGCGCTGTTGCAGCGATCCAAGCGCCAGTTCGGCAATGATGAAGGGATGGATCACGACGCGGCCCTGGTCAAGATGCTGACGCATTTCCTGGTTTCCAGTGCGGAGATGGTCGATCCAAACGGATGTGTCTGCGAGAATCAACGGGGCCGCGCTCGGCGGCGGGGAATATTTTTCAAGGCCGGCATGGTGCCTCCGAGAGACGCTAATCGGCGAGCGCTCTCCCGCTCGATGAGGGCTTTGAGAGCTTCACGAATCAGCGCGGTTTTTTCCGCCACACCGGTGAATTCCTGGGCGATGCGGACGAGGTCGTCATCCAGGGCGAGTGTCGTTCTCATGGGGACTCCAGGCACTAATTATAGCATCAAATGATGCTATTTTTCGTGGACGAAACGGGTAATAAAGACCGGAGTTTGGCAGTCGCCGGCAGAATGCAGATCCCTCGCTCCGCTCGGGATGACAGTTCTTAAAGGTTTGAAGGGGTAGTTTGCAGAACGAGCACCCGACTGGCACCACGGCCAACGCTACCGTCCGCCCGCGTACCAGATCGAACCCGGCGACTGGTAGTTCATCCCTTCGCCCCACACCACGTGGGTATCGTCGTGGTTGTCGATGGCGATTCCGAAATAGTCGCCGAAGGGGAAGTGGAAGCCTTTCTTCCCGATGTAGCGATAGCCCGGCACATAGCTCGAGAGCCGAGACTCCGGCGACCAGGTTGCGCCACCGTTGTTGGAACTGCGGTAGTAAGTGTTCCACTGTTGCGGACTACGAGTTTCGTTGCCATTGCGCGAATCCATCCAGGCTACGCGGACATCGCCGGCAGAGCCCGCCACTAGGGCCGGGAACGCATGCTCGACTCCACGCGCCGCGAGAGACACGCTCACTCTGGGCAGCCAGCTATCGCCGCCGTTGGTGGAGGACGAGAAATAAATTCGTTGTGGTCCCAGGCGCTTGCTGCCGGAGGTCCAGAGGGCGTAGAGAGTTCCGCCGGCGTCCGAGGCGAGTGATATCTGCGCGCCCAGATAAGCCTCGCCGCAGTCTTCGTCGTCACATCCCTGGGCTGCGGCGGAAACGTCGAGCAGGTTCGGATCCCAAGTTTTCCCTGCGTCCGACGACTTCGAAACATACAGGTTGACCGGCCCGCGCGCGCCGCCTGCTTTGGAGTACGAAGTCCATGCCAGATAGGCGTTGCCCGCGGGATCGATGGTGGCGCCGCCGAGCAGCGACCATCCCGGACGGGCTTCGCTATTTACCTGGGTGTTAGTGAAACTATGGCCGCCATCCTGCGAGGCCGCGACCCAGACATCTTCTTCGTGATTGAATCCCAGAACGACGCGCTGTCCGCGTACGGCGAGCACGGGCTTATCCAGTTCCACTTCGCTGCGGACTGCGATATTGAAACTCCAGTTCGCGCCGGAGTCGACCGACTTAGCGAGCATCACGACGCGCTTCCTGTTCTGGAGCCAGGCCGCATACACGGTGCGTCGGTCGGCGGGATCGACCACGATCTGCGCGTCATACTGTCCGGAGCCCGAATCGAGCACCACGCGCGGCGTTTGCCAGGTCTTGCCGTTATCGTTGCTCACGACCAGCAACATGGTGGGGGCGATGCAAGCATCATTCTTGCAATCCGGCACCGCGCCGTAATGCGGATAGAGGACGTAAATATGACCGCTACCGTCGGCCGACAAGGCAGGCTCCCACTGGTCACCGGTCGTCAGGCCGATGCGCTTCTGCGCAGAGAATTGCCCCGGAGCCGCCCACGCCAGTCCGGCAACGGCCAACACGATCACCACGAGTTTGAGAAATGCGGAGCGCACAGGGCAAACGAGGGGGGGACGCCTTTACTACTGCCACTTTACCCTGAAGGCCGGGCAGCGTCAACGCCGGAGGCTAGTCCGCGATGAGTAGAAGGGTTACGCGGGAAGTAATCACCAACGTGTGCTCGAAATAGGCCGAAAGGGCGCGGTCTTTGGGACGTATCGTCCAACCGTCATTGTCCGGAGAGACGCGCCCTAAACCGAATCTTGACCGTAGCGCCGGTGCACCGCCGGCATACCCGAAAGCACCTTGCCATCGTGGTGGGAGCGAGCCCCCCCGACTGCCGGCAGGGTGCCGGCGCCACGCGATCGCGGCGCTACAAATCAGTTGGCTTGCGCTTGCGGTAGGCGGGGCCAAAACAGCAGCAACAGAGCCACGCTGCCGGCATAGTAAGGCCAGACCTGGACGAGAGTGAATCCCATGATGCGCAGAAGCAGTCCGAACAACGCCAGCGCCTCGCACAAAACACAGGTGACGATGCATCCGGTCTTCCAGCGCGCCAGGATGACGGGGTCCCCGGGCTTTTCCGCCAACTCTGCTTCTGGCTGCAACACCATGGTTTTTCGCACGACCAGAATCGCGCCCACCAGGCTGATCGCAGCGAACGAAATGGCATAGATCGTGTTGGCATTGGTGGTAATGCGGGTACCAACAACCTCTCCCACCACCACGTAGATCCCAATGCAGACCAGCATTGCGACTTGAATCAGGCGTACGGTCCGAAGCGGTGCTCCCATGGCCCTAGATCATGCTCTCTTTACCGCCGCGAACAAAGGGGAAAGTTACAGAAGAATCTTCATCGGTAATGTCGAACCAGCAAGCTCAACCATCACGGCACATGGTGATGGCTCGCTAAACCGGGTCTTACACGTATAAAGACCTGGAAGGAGACGGGATGGTCCCCGTAGTCGGCGTTCAATACAGCAGGCTTGGAGTAGAAAGTAACATCCGCGCCCAGCGCCAGCTGCCACAGCCGGTTTTGGACAAGGTCACGCGCGCCGCCGAAGGTGTACGCGCCAATGCGAAAGTTGGGCTGCAAGGGATTGTCCGGGAAGAGTTCGTCTTTATCGACCCGTTCGAGACGGGAAAAAGCATAGTTTCGAGCTTTGAAATTGACGGTCGACTCCAGCAGATAGCTGTTCAGATTACGGTTGTTAGCCTCTTTGTGTTTCCGGCCCCAGATCGCCGACGTTGCCCACGAACCGTCGTTGAAGGGATGCACGTATTCAATCGAAGCCGACTGCCGGCGCTCGCTGCCGGGTTCCAGCGCTTCGGGATGCTCCAGCCGTCCATAGCTGTATTGCGCCGTCCAGCGCGGGGTTGGGGCCACGCTCAGGCGTGCCGACCAGGAGTCGAGCGCGGCTAACTGGATGGTGTACCGCGTTTCGTTCGGCTCGCGGCCATTGAAGAGAGAACCTTCAATCTTCAAGCGATCGATGATCAACCCCGTAGTTACTACTCCAAAGCTGGTGTGCGTGGAGTCCTGCAAATGATGAGAGAGCGGTGCCATGGGTAACTCCGCCGCTGACGCGCGATGCATAAAGGCTACCGGGCCCAGCGCCGGCTCTCCAACCGGTCCGCCGTAAAACAACCAGGAAACTTTGTCGCTGATCGGACGCGTGTAATACAGCGCCAGCTCGGCAAAAACATTGTGCGGATGCTGGTGATCCACCAGCGGCTGACCATGATAGGTCTCGCCGGTCTGGAAAAGTTGGGGGAAACCAGGGTGCGGCGCTGTCAACGACTCCGCCGAAAACATTTCTCGAAATAGAATCGTGCCGCGACCGAGAGGATGCTGCTCCATCAGCATCAGCCAGTTCACCGACTCCGCCTTCCCTGCCCCGCGCGGACCACCCTGGTGGTTGTAATCCACGAAGATAACTCCGTGAGCCATCAGGTCCCAACCACCGACTTGCTTCATCCACAAATGCGCTGGCGTCGCAGCGGGCTGCCAACCCGTCCCCGAAGAGCCGTGCGGCGAAGGCATCCAGTCCGGCACGGAAGAAGAAGGAGAGGACGACATGTCCATGCCCGGCATGGACGCTTGCGCCTGCGCTGGGTGAGGGTGTCCAGCCGCGCTGGGGTCGTCGCCATTGTCTTGCGCTCTTGCGGATGCACTCAGAATGCTGATTGCAAGACAACACAGAATAACCACGCGCACGGCACACTCCTCCGGATCGAATCAGACAACGAAATGGAGCGCCGGCACCTTGCCGGCTTTCCGAGGCAGAAATTAGACGTGAGATTTAGATCCGAAGAGGAGTTGCTCCCGGCGGGTCGCCGGAAAAAATAGCGCGCTCTGTCAATCCGCTGCCGTTCAGCGCGCTGACGGAAGGCTGGGTGAGAAGCTCGCCCCGGAATTCATGAACGATCGCTGCCGTGTGCGTCGCTGGCAGAACGGCCGTGTTATGGCCGGTCAGGCAACACTGATAGCTCGCCGGACGCGGCGACGGAGATGAGCTTCCGTGTTCGTGGCAACCCGACGAGCGCTCCTCACGTTGTGCGTGAAGCTGAAGCGACTGGACTCCCAAAGAGCTGGCCCCGGTGGCCATCATCACGACCAGCGCGATCATTTTTGCGAAGCGTCCCATCGCTAATTGTTTGGATGCACTAAACCTGCTGCAGGAAGGTTCACGACCCCGTAATCTTCATCCGCAACTCTTCGGGCAGCTTCTCGCGGATCTCAGCCGGCAAACGATCATGCACACGACGAGCACCCAAGCGGGCCACATCCACCACCGCCATGGGTGCCGGAGTCGCCACCGCCACCGCGAGCCAGATCAGTGCCGACAAGGCGAATCCCGCCAGGGCCGCCACTTCCAGCCAGAACGTATGACGCGGGGCGAAGTGCCGGATCACGCCAAACGCCAGCAGGAACATGGCCGCCGACACCGAGGCCAGCACGATCAGGGAAACATCAATGATGCGATGCAGTTGCTGGCGTTTGCGGCAATGCGGACAATCCGCGAAGTGCCCTTCGTAGTCGCCGCGCATCTCCGCAGCCAGACCGGAGATGTCATATCGCCATCCCGCCAGTATCTTCCCTACGATGGGTTCAACGCACTCACTCATAATTGCTACAGCCGGATCGGTGCAAGCGCTTCCGATTGGCTGGCCAGCAGCACGCGATTTTGCCAAAGTCCCTGCCGCTCGCGCAGCGCCTGTTCCGCCGCCACACGCGCCAGTTCGGGATGGTTATTCTGTTCCGATAAGTGGGCTAACACCACGTAAGCTGCTCCTCCATCATAGTCGCTGCTAAAGAATTCCGCGAGAGCATCGTTCGACAAGTGACCCACCCGGCTCATCACCCGCTGCTTCACCGACCATGGATAAGGCCCCGTCCGCAGCTTCTCCAGATCGTGATTGGATTCGATCACCAGAATGTCGCAGCCGCGCAAATGATCGCGAACGCTGACCGGCATATACCCCAGGTCGGTGGCATAGCCGATCTTCACTCCTTCTGTCCGGAAAGTGAAGCCCACCGGATCGGCCGCATCGTGAGGAATCGTGAAAGGACGGACCTCAATATCGCCGACCTGGAAGCCCGTTCCCGAAGCGAACTTCTCCCGCTTGGAAAGCTCCGGAATCTTGCCGTCTTCGGCCTTGTCGCGCGCCGCCCGGCCCCACTCGCGATGCGTCGCATCGGTCAGAAACACCGGCACATTCAATTTGGCCGCTAACCGTTGTAATCCGGCAACGTGGTCGGAATGTTCGTGTGTGATCAGGATCGCCGACAAATCTTCTGGACGTTCACCGACCGCGCGCAGCCGCTTGAAAGTCTCCCGGCAGGAGAGACCGGCATCCACCAGGATTCGAGTTGTGCTGCTGGCCACCAGCGCACAGTTGGCGCGGCTTCCACTGGCCAACAACGAGACGGACACTGCCATACTGGCAGCTTACGCTGAACGCCTGTGGAAACGGGAGTACTTTTTGAATTCTCCGTGTCCGTTTAGGTCGCGCCCTATTTGCCGGGGAACAGATCCTTCACCACGCCTCGTCCAAAGGAGCCGCCGTACGCGCCCACAATCCCCGGCAGAAAAGCCAGAAACGCCTCGTAGATTTGAGCGCGCTCCGGTTTCTGCGACAGAATCGAATACGCAAACCAGTCCGATAAAGGTACAAAGATGCCGACCAGCAGCACCCAACGCCACGCATTCCTCGGCCGCAGGAATCCGAGCAGCATGCAGGACGCGAGTACCATCAAGGCGGTAAATAACAAGTCGCCAAACTTTATATCGATCCATCCGGAGGCCACTCCCAAGGTGGGCGCGAGCAGATAGTACAGCCAGTCGCCGCCCACCTCCCCTTCGGATCGAACGCCGCCCCACGCCGTCGTCACGATTTCCGATCCTGCGAGTAGTCGTAGAAGCCGCGCCCGCTCTTGCGTCCCAGCCAACCCGCATCCACCATCTTGATCAGCAACGGACACGGACGATACTTCGGATCGCCCAACCCGTCCTGCAAAACGCGCATGATGTCCAGGCAAACATCGAGCCCGATAAAATCCGCCAGCGTGAGCGGGCCCATCGGATGCGCCATCCCAAGCTTGAAGACTTCGTCTACCGCCTGCGGAGTCGCGACTCCTTCCATCACCGCAAACATGGCTTCGTTCAGCAACGGCATTAACACGCGATTGGAGACGAATCCCGGCGCGTCGTTCACTTCCACCGGCGTCTTCTCCAGCTTCACCGTCAGATCGCGCACCGTGTCAAAAGTCGCCCGCGAAGTCGCCAGGCCGCGAATCACCTCGACCAGCTTCATGACCGGCACCGGATTGAAGAAGTGCATCCCAATCACTTTGTCGGGACGTTTGGTCAGCGCGCCAATCTTCGTGATGGAGATCGACGAAGTGTTCGAGGCGAGAATCACGTCCGGCTTCATGATGCGGTCCAGATCGCGAAAAATCTCCGCCTTGATTTCAAATTTCTCAGTCGCCGCCTCGACGATCAGCCCGCATTCGGACAACTTCGCGCGCTCAAGAACCGGCGTGATCCGGCTCAGCGTAGCCGCTTTGTCGGCTACCGCGATCTTGCCCTTGGCCACTTCCCGATCGAGATTCTTGCCGATCGTCTCCATGCCACGATCCAGAAACCGCTGCTCGACGTCGCAGAGCAAAACGTCATAACCACTCCGCGCGAACACATGGGCGATGCCGTTGCCCATGGTCCCGGCGCCGATCACTCCTACTCGCTGCATTGGCATAATTGCCTCGTTCCATATTCGCAGCGCCACCCTTGAAAATGCAGGCGCAGCGCCCGCTCACGCTCCAAGTAACGCCGTCAGCAGATCATGCCGCGGCACAGCAAATGGATTTACGACGGTCACTCCATGCCAGGTAAATCCCGATTGCATGTCTTCCGACAACAGGAGTCGGCACCCTGCGGCGGCAGCGGCAGACAAAATCACCGCATCCCAGATGCTCAGACCATGTTGAGCGGCCAGATCGATCGCGGATGTCAGCACGGCGGGTGAAGTTTCGATCTGCTGAAATGTATCCTGCCAGCTTAGAATCGCTGCCCTCGCCTGTTCCGGCCTGCGACCCGCCTTGCGCACCAGTACATGAAAAAGTTCTCCCAGCGCCTGGACTGGAAGGAATGTGCTGTCGTCCGGCAGCTTCTCGATGATCTCGAGCGCCGTCTTCTTGCGCGGGCTACCGTTCACGCCCTCCGCATAAACCAGGACATTCGTGTCGAGCGCAAGTCTCATGTGTTCGCCAAGGGACTACTCGTAAAGATCGTCGCGTTTCCAGCGACCGATCTTGACCACGCGCTCCGACCGCAAACGACGCAACAGCATGCTGCGGGCGTCGATTGTGCTGGCATGATCGACTTTGACAGGAGCAATGCGCGCCACCGCACGGCCGTGGCTGGTCACGACGTAACTCTGCCCTTGCCGCACCTCTCGCAGCACTTGCGAGAATTTCCGATTGGCGTCCGCCGCCGAAATTGCTTTTTCCATACGCCTGCTCGTAAAGTAGTTATATTACCTACATCAATATACCGCGTCAAGACACGAATTCCGTCACGCACAACAAAACGGCCGTCGATACTTCGGCGGCCGCTACTTTTCAAAAACTGAAAAGGCTATTTCTCGGCTGATACCTTCAATCGCGTTTCTGCCCTCTTCAAGGCATCCTGGGCGCGATCGTAATCGAGTTGCGGATCGTCGCTCTTCAGGCGCTGCTCGGCCCGGTCCTTCGCTTTCTGCGCCCGCGCCACGTCGATCTCCTCGGGACGTTCCGCGGTTTCGGCGAGCATGGTCACTTTGTCGGGGAGTACCTCCGCGAAGCCCCACGCCACGGAAAGACTCCGCGCCACGCCTTGCGCGCGATAGGTAATTACGCCCACCGCCAACTCCGTAATCAGCGGCGCGTGCCCCGGCAGAATGCCCAGGTATCCGCCCAGACCAGGGATCTGAACCTCTTCCACGGCTTCCGCCACCACCAGTTTTTCCGGTGTGACGATCTCGAGTTGGAAAGTGTCAGGCATATAGTCGATGGTCGTTCGTCGTTCGTCGTTCGCTCAACCGTCGCGCGGTTGCTAACGACCATCGACTAACGACGTCCTTACGCTGCTTTCAGCTTCTCCGCCGCTTCCAGCACTTCGTCGATCGTCCCTTTCAGGTAAAACGCCTGTTCTGGGATATCGTCGTACTTCCCTTGCACAATTTCCTTGAAGCCCTTCACCGTGTCCGCAATCTTCACGTAACGTCCCGGGCTGCCGGTAAACTGTTCGGCTACGTGGAAGGGCTGCGACAAAAATCTCTGAATCTTACGGGCACGCGCCACGGTGATTTTCTGATCTTCGCTCAACTCATCAATACCGAGAATCGCGATGATGTCCTGCAGGTCTTTATAAGTCTGCAACGTCTTTTTCACCATCTGCGCCACGTCGTAATGTTCCTGACCAACGATTCGCGGGTCGAGAATGCGCGATGTCGAAGCCAGCGGATCGACTGCCGGATAAATTCCAATCTCGGTCAAGGCGCGTGAAAGGACCGTGGTGGCGTCCAGGTGAGCGAATGTCGTAGCAGGCGCCGGATCGGTAAGATCGTCGGCAGGCACGTAAATGGCTTGCACCGACGTTACAGATCCCTTCTTAGTAGAAGTAATACGCTCCTGTAACTCGCCCATTTCGGTCGCCAGGTTGGGCTGATAACCCACTGCGGACGGCATGCGGCCGAGCAATGCCGAAACTTCCGAACCGGCCTGCGTGAAGCGGAAAATATTGTCAATGAAAAGCAGCGTGTCCGCGCCCTGTTCGTCGCGGAAATATTCGGCCACCGTAAGACCGGTCAAAGCCACGCGTAGGCGCGCGCCGGGAGGCTCGGTCATCTGACCATAGATCAGTGCGGCTTTCGACTCATCCGGCTTACCCGGCTTAATAACTCCGGACTCGCTCATCTCCAGCCACAAGTCGTTGCCTTCGCGGGTACGTTCACCGACTCCGGCAAACACGGAGTATCCACCGTGCTGCTTGGCAACGTTGTTGATCAGTTCCTGAATGAACACCGTCTTACCCACACCCGCGCCGCCAAACAGCCCGATCTTGCCGCCTTTCAAGAAAGGCTGGATCAAGTCGACGACCTTTACGCCGGTCTCGAACATCTCGGCTGTGGTGGACTGCTCGTCAAAGGTCGGCGCGAGCCGATGGATGGGCATCTTCTTCTCGAACGCAATCGGACCAAGTTCATCGACCGGCTCGCCGATTACGTTCATGACGCGTCCCAGCGTGCCGCGGCCCACCGGAACGGAAATCGGGCCACCCTGATCGATGGCTTGCATGCCGCGCACCATGCCGTCCGTCGCCGACATTGCGATGCAACGCACGCGGCCCTCGCCAAGATGCTGCTGCACTTCGAGCACGACGTTAATCGGCGAAGGAACGGTGAAGCC
>JAYTFO010000455.1:0-6700 GCA_043734305.1 Acidobacteriota bacterium
CGGGACAAGAGCATCGGCCATGCGGTAGAAAATGGCTTCGCGTTCGACGTCGCGCAGGTAGAGCGCGCACGCCGTGTGCAGATCAACAATCCGATGGTCGCCAACCAGCGCACCGATACGGGATTGCCGTGCGGCGTTTTCGAAGGTCACAAGTTTCATTGGCGTTCTCCACTAGGTAAAAGCAACTTCAGGCTTTTATTGAGGAAAACAGACGTTGTCCACTACGCAGACAACGCCCGCAACTCAGGTTTCTCTCTTTCTCAAATGCGGCAATACCGCGTCCCCGAACAACTTGGCCTGCCCCGTCCGATCGTCTCCCCAGATTTCCAGCATGATGTGGGTGCAACCGGCAGCGCGGTATTCTTCAATTTGTGCAATGCATTCTTCCGGAGTACCCGCAATCGGACAAACCTTCCGCAGTAACTCGTCGCTGACGGCCTGCGCCGCAGCTTTTCTTCCGCCCTTTTCCATGGCATCAGCAACCGGCTGAAGTTCTTCAAACGTGATGCCGGCTAATTCGAGAAGCACGTCCGCAGACCCTTTGATGTTCTGCACTTTGTTGGCAAGATACATGGCAGCCTGCTCGCGCGCGCCTTCTTTCCCTTTTTTCGAATCACGCCCGATGCTGCCCACAATCACGCAGCCGAGAATTAATTTCGAAGCATCTTTGCCTGCCTTGGCCGCGCCTTCTTCCATGTTCTTTTTCGAATAGCGGACGAAAGCCGGCGTTGTAATCGATGCCGTCAGCAGGCCATCGCCGAGCGAGCCACCAAGCTTCTGCATCGCCGGCCCCGTTCCCGCAACATACACCGGAGGAACCTTGCGCGAGGTGTGCGCGTCGGCCTTCAGAGCGGGAACGCTGGCCGCGAAGACCTTACCCTGGTATTCGAACTTGTCTCCCTTGAGCACGCCGCGAATAATGTCGATGCTCTCGCGCATCACGGTCGCAGGCCCAACCTTCTCGCCTTCTCCCTCGCCGATTTCTTTCATGAAAATCTTCGACGCTCCGAGACCCAGCAGAAAGCGGTCGCCCGCAAGATCCTGCATGACGCGCGCCTCCATCGCAATCTCGACGGGATGGCGCGTGTAAGGAGAAATAATTCCCCAGCCAAGTTGAATGCGCTTCGTCTGGCTGGCGATGACCGCGAGAATTGCAGTCGAGGAGCGCGCCTCGAAAGAATGTTTGCGCCACCACGGGTAGGCTTCGGCGATCCAGAAAGTGTCGAAACCCGCGTCCTCGCAGGCTTTTGCCATGGCTGCGGTTTCGTGGACGGGCTCCATGCTGAGTTGAAGAACGCCGACGTTGAATGGGATGGTCATGATAACTGTTGCTCCGTATTAGTTTTCCGGTCTCCGGGCTTCTCTAGTCCGGGTCGCTCCAGGCGTGTTCCAGGCCTTTCACGAGTTCCCAGATCGCTTTGTTTAACGGCGTGGGGACGCCGGTTTTCTTGCCCCACTGCACGATCGCGCCGTTCATAAAATCAACTTCCGTCTGGCGCTTGGCCAGCACGTCCTGCAGCATGGACGCGCGATGCTTACCCGGAGCATTCGCTCCCTTTTGCACCAGCGCGCGCGGATCGCCGTGCAGTTCGATCCCGAGTGCGCGGGCAACCGCCTCACCTTCTGAAATCAAGTCGTTGAACAACTGGCCGGTCGGTGCGAAACGCGTGGCTCCGCCATGATGGAGCAGCGTCAGCGCGCCCACTGGGTTCGTAGCCGCGTTGAAGATCAGCTTGGTCCATTGCGCGCCGCGCGCGTCTTGCAGCGGAATCACATTCATGCCTGAGCGCGTGACGAGACCAGCCAGTTCTTCAACCTTCGACATCGGAGTGTTCGTCGGTTCGAAGGGGCCGATCCAGGTGTCTCCCTTAATGTCGAAGCCGATGTGGCCGGGAGCAATCGGATGTCCCGCAGGAAAGGTCGTGCCACGAATAACATATTTCACATGCTCGGCAATGATCTCTTCGTTCCCCACTCCGTTTTGCACGGAGCAGACGGCACTGTTCTCATCGAATGCGCGCGCAACCTGCGCGATAGCGCCGCGCGTGTGGATCGCCTTGGTGGCAACGATTCCATAGTCGCACCGCGGAAGCTCCGCGGGATCGCTGGTGGCGTTCACCTTCGCGGTGAAATCAGTGGCTCCCGAAATACGCAGCCCATGCGTTCGAATGGCGTTCACGTGGTCTTTCCAGACGTCGTACGCCCAGACCTCAGCCTCGCCTTTTTGAGCGAGGTGTGCGGCAAAGAGGCTGCCGACCGCGCCGCAACCAACGATACAGATCTTCTTCAAGCTAAGACTCCAAACCAGGAATTGAAGAGGTCAGAGGTTAGATTGCAGCGGTGAAAACCACTGTCGCGGACTTTACCTCTGCAATCTGACCTCTTACCTCTAACCTCGTCTCACGTTCTGGCGCGTCTCCCCGCCGTTAAAGAACTTCCAGGGCACATCGGCCAGGCACTCGCCTTCCGTCTTTCCGATTCGATATGTGTCCTGCGTATAGAGGCAGACCTTGCCCTCCTGATCGACAACCTGCGGATGCAGCGAGAAGATCATGTTCTCTTCGAGCGGCACCTCGCTTTTTGCGCCGATCGCTGGGTACTCGAGCATCGTCATGCCGATGCTGTGGCCGGAGAGATGCCCAAGAGCGAAGCCGTGCTTGGCGAATATGTCGGCCACCGTGCGATGAACGTTGGAGGCGAGTTCGCCATGTCGCATCAATTTGCGAGCAGATTCCATGGCATGCGGATAAGCGTCGGCCATTCTCTGCGTGGTCGCACTCGGCTTGCCCTGAAGGAGTGCGCGGGAGAACTCAACCCAGTAACCTCCTGCTCCGGTCACTTCAAGCGAATAGAGAAGAAGATCGTCGCCTGAAACTTTGCGACGACCGGGAACTTTGAAGTACGCATTCGCCTCTCCATGTTCGCCGGAGAGCAGAATGTTCATCATGCGCGGGCCAGCGCCACGAGCGAAAAAGCGCTCGACCGCTGGCGCCATGATTTCGGCCTCAGTCTTGCCAGGTTTGTACGCGGCAACTAGGGCCCAGAAGCCATCGACAACGATGTCCATGGCATCGCGTACTTCGACCAGTTCTTCTTCGCTCTTCACGGCGCGCGCCATATCGAATTCTTTGTCAAAAGGCACGAGATCGAACGAGCCCTGCACCAGTTCGCGATAGTCGCGAACCGCCATGACGAAGTTCATCCCAAACGTGCCGACGCGTTTCCATTTGCGCTCGACGGCACGGTCGCGCAGCCAGTGGCCGGGGACGTCGGGCCAGACCTGATCTTTCACCCAGGGCTTAATCTTGTCGCCGATCCAGCGAGCTTCGCGCGGGAAGACGAGCGTAGGCTCGCCTTCGAGCGGGATGACGACATACACGTAACGATGAACAATTTCGAATCCGGAGGTGTAAAAGACAGCGCCCTCGAATCCAGCGTATTGATTGCCGCAGACGATGAGCGCATCCAGTCCGGCCGTTTGCATGCTGGAGCGGATGTTCTTGTACCGGCGATCGATTTCTTTCTGACTCGGCAAATTGACCTCTGGCGTTATCCGCTCACTCCGCACAATTCGGCGGCGGTGAGAGCGTAAATCTTGGTAATTTCCACCAACGTTTGAATCCGAACTTTTTCACCCTCTTTGTCGCGCGGGCCGCTGGAGGGACCATAGTTCACCGTCTCCACCCCGTAACGGCTGAGCACGCTGGCATCCGAGCACCAGGTGACGACTTCCCTCTCCGGCGTCTTGCCGGTAATGCGCTGGTGATTCCGGTCGATGGCGCGGATCATCTCGTGCTCTTCGCTGATGCGCGCGCCCGGAACCGAAACGTAAGTCTCGAATTCCAGCCCCCAGTCCGCGTGCGCTTTTTCCAGTTCGAAGAAGAGGCTCTGGATGTCGCGGCGCGCCTCAGCCATGGGAATCGTGGGCGGAACGCGCACATCGAGGAATAAGTCGGTCTTTTCAGGAGTGCGGCTGGCGCGCCAGGCGTGTCCGCCGCGGATGCCGCCAAGATTCACGATCGCTTTCCGGCCGCCGTAGCTTGCCTTCTTCTCCCACCCTTCGATCCACTTCAGGACGGACGGCATGAGTTCGAGCATGCGACGGATGGAATTCATCTCTTCGCGGCCCTCGCAGAAAGCAGTGTGTACGTAAATTCCCTTGCACGAGATGCGCACCCACATGGATCCAAAATGCTCGAGAACGACATGCATATCGGTGGGCTCGCCGAGAATGCACATGTCGGGCAGGATTCCGTGATTGACCAGGTAGTGCGTACCGTAGCCGTAGCCGCGGTATTCTTTGCCCCTGAATTCACCCCACTGCGTCTTTTCAATCTCACCGGCGACTGCAGCAACGATGACATCACCTTTCAGGCGCACGCCCGCGCGCTGCAGCGCTTTCACAGCGTTGGTGTAGCAAACGAGCGCACCCTTCATGTTGTAGATGCCGAGCCCGTAGATGAAGCCGTCCTTCACGACGGCATGCGGCTTGTAGCCGAGACCAGTAAGGAATTCTTCACGGCCGGTGTTGGAGGTATCCATGTGGCCGTTGAACATGAGGTTCTTACCGCCGCCCGCGCCTCTCCAGCGGCCGACCACGTTGGCGCGCGCCTCTTCAACTTCCTGCCAGGTGACGTCGAGTCCGATTTTCTGCAGCGCGGATTGCATGTATTGCGCCATCTGCAGTTCTTCGCCAGTCGGACTGGGAATGTTGATCACATCGGCCGACATGGAAACAATTTCGTCTTCGCGGACTTCGGCGACGATGCGGTCAACGAGTTTCGGATCGAGAGTTTGCTTCGAGTTTGGGTTCGCGTTAGACACTATTGAATTCTCAGTTTCCGGCTTTCAGTTCTTCGGTTCTCAGTTGCGTTTGGCCAGACGGAAATCGTCTGGGTCGGTGCATAGTTTCTCGTTGCCGCTTTCGGTGATCAGAAAATTGTCTTCGAGCCTGAGACCTCCGCCTCCGGGCCAGTAAATGCCGGGCTCGATCGCCAGCACCATTCCCTTTTTCATCGTGCCGCCTCCGGCCTGGTGCGCGTAAGGCCATTCGTGAGCGCGGGCACCGACGCCATGACAAATGGGGTGGGAGGGCTGTCCGGGATATCCGCCTTCCGCGATGCGCGCGCGCACTAATTTGTCGAGTTCTGGAAAACTGGCGCCGTCGCTCGCGAACGAAACCGCGTCGTTGAAAACCTTGAGCAGAAGGTCGAGCAACTTGTGATATTCGGGCTTCAATTCGCCCGGACAGGCGTTCTTGGTGAGGTCGGTCCAATAGCCGTCAACGCAGACCCAGATTTCGAAAAGTGTCGGCTCATCTTTCTGAATCGGACGATCGCCGGTGGCGGTGAATGTAGCAATCCCCTTGCCCGACCATACGAGTGTGAACGCCCGCGCCATCTCGACTTTTTCTTTATAGCCAACGCCAGTTCCGTGCACGAAGCCTTCATACATGGCGCCGACTTCACACTCTTTCATGCCCGGACGCATGTACTCGCGTGTGTAGTCCATTGCGAGCGCGGCAAGTTCGTTGGCAAGACGCATGCGCTCGACTTCCTGAGCCGTCTTGATCGAGCGGGCCTCATTAAGGAGCGGCGTTGCATCCACAACTTCCCCGCAAAACTTCTTGAACGATTCGAAATACGACATCATGAAGGTCGTCGGCTCGCCTACCATGCGGTCAGCCGACTGCGTGCCCATATTCAGTTCGACTGCCACTTTGTCGGTCAGTCCTCGCTGCTTCAAGACTTCATAAGCACGGTCCCAGGCGCGGAACTGCGGCGGCCGCGGATCGCGCTCGTCGTAGCCTTTGAAGTAAAGAATGTCTTTCGTCCACGAGTTGCGCTCCGCGTCCGCTTGCTGCGGCTCAAGCGCAATCAAAGTTGGCTCGCCCTCGCGCGGAAAGATCACCGCGTCGTATCCCTTCATGCACCAGTAGTTGGTGAGATAGAGAACGTTGTCGGGCGCGCGGCAGACCAGCGCGGAGAGGCCCTGATCTTTCATCAGGCTCTGTACGCGATCGAGTTTTTTCTTGTCTACTGGCCAGGCCATCGGAATCTCAATGCATGTTAACGGGTTTATTTTCGTCCTGAAATTTCCAGGCTGCTTCTTTGCCCTTGATAAGCCGGTACAGCGCGCTGTGCAGCGGTGCCGGGACTCCGACGCGCTCCGCTTCGCGGGCAATCGCACCGGAAAGAAAATCAATTTCGGTCGTCAACTTGTGCCGGACGTCGTGCAGCATGGAGGTCGGATGATTGGTCATGGAGCCGATCCGGTTCATCTCCCATGGGTCCTCGCGCAGATGAACGCCGGCAGCGTCAGCCACTTTCTTGCCTTCATCGATCAGCGCGTGCAGCAGATGGCCGAGGTCAGAGAACTTGCCTTCATCCGAAAAATGCGGCGAGTGCGGCAACCCCGAGAGGGCGGAAACGCTGTTCACCGACGAATTGAAAATCAGCTTGGACCATTGCGCCGGCTTGGCATCTTCGAGAGCTTCCGCTTTGAGGCCGGCGGCAACAATGAGTTCGGCCATCTCTTTGACTACAGAAAATGGCGTCCCGGTCGGCTCGAAGGGCCCCATCCATGTCGGAGTGTCGAGTTCATACTGCACATGCGAGTCGCTGTGCCGCGTTCCGCTCATGAATGTGGTGGCGCGAATGACGCATCCGCGCGTGAGGGTGGCAATGATTTCCTCGCTGCC
>JAYTFO010000456.1:0-14085 GCA_043734305.1 Acidobacteriota bacterium
CGTTGCTGCGAATGACTCACGAAAAATTAGCTACCGAACTTGATGGGATTCACTACAGTTCGTCGGTCACGGTCACGCTTGGTTACGACGAGAACGTTCGGCGATCCCTCCCGCCCGGTTTCGGCTTTCTTGTGCCGCGCAGCGAAGGACGGCGCATGCTGGCAGCCACTTTCGTCCACAACAAGTTTCCCCACCGCGCTCCCGAGAATCGCGCGCTGGTCCGCTGTTTTCTGGGCGGCGCCCGCGACCAGGCAATCCTCAATAGCAAGGAAGAGGAGATTCTTCGCATTGTGCGCAAGGAACTGAAGGAGATCAGTGGCATCGCAGCCGAGCCGCTATTTGCCCGCGTTTACAAATGGAGGAGCGCGATGGCGCAATACGAAGTAGGACATCTGGAGCGACTGCAACGAATCCAGAGTCATTGTGAGAGCTTGCCGGGCTTGGTGCTCGCGGGCAACGCTTTCACCGGAATCGGCGTGCCGGATTGTGTACGTTCGGGCACGCAGGCCGCCGATCGGCTCTCCAGTGTGTTCGGCTTGAAATCGGCGGACGCCACGCGTCCGACTGGCACCTAATGGGATGGCGCCGCGATCTCGAAGTGACTTCCCAATTACCGCCGTAACCTGCGGACTGTCATTGCCTGTCAGAAACTATTAAGCGCCATCGGGGTTAGTAACTGGAGAAGTGACGGGAGATCACCGATGAAGCGCTGCTTCTTTCTTGTTTGCCTGGTGGGGATGGTTTCAGCCCTCGCGACGGCCCAACAAAACAGTTCCGATCACGACATGAGCGGCATGCAGATGCCGGGTCATGACATGTCCAACATGGGCGCGGAGAGCGCGGCGGGCGCGCATGCCATGCATTCCATGGAAGACCGGCACATGGACATGGGCCCGCACATGAAGATGACCGATCTGCGCGTGCCCCAAACAGGCGATCAACAGAAGGCCGATCAGATCGTCGCTGCTGCCCGCAAGGTCGCCGAAAAGTACCAGGACTACAAGACCGCCCTCAAGGACGGATTCAAGATCTTCCTGCCCGACGTTCCGCAGAAGCACTATCACTTCACCAACTACAGCTACGGATTTGAGGCGGCGACGCGCTTCAACCCCGAGCACCCCACGTCTCTGCTCTACGAGAAACAGGGCGACGGCTACAAACTCATCGGCGTGATGTACACCGCGCCGAAACGTTTCAGCGAACACGACCTCAACGAGCGAATCCCGCTCAGCATCGCGCAATGGCATGAGCACGTGAACTTCTGCAAGGCTCCTGACGACCGCAAGAAGGAGTACTTTGGCTCGAACGCAAAATTCGGCCTGATGGGATCAATCGTCACTCAGGAAGACTGCGACGCCAACGGCGGAACCTTCCATCCCATCGTCTTCAACTGGATGGTGCACGTGTATCCGATGGAAAAAGACGCGGCACAAGTCTGGTCGGTCGAGCGCCAGGCGCATAACCACGGCTCGGACTAAGAATGAGATCGACCCGGATCGGGGTTATTGGTGTAATCGCGGCGCAACTCCGAGCAGGCTAAGCGGGATTGCCCCGCAATTGGCGAAGGTGCTCTTTGCATGATCGACATGAGCCGGATATCATTCCATGAATCATGCAAACAGCAAAGCTACTTGTCATTCTCTTGCTCTCTGCGTCCGCCTGCGCACAAACGGCTGTCACCTCCAGAGAAGTCGACTCCGTCTATCCCGCGGCGCACGACCTGTATGTTGACCTGCATCAGAATCCCGAACTCTCAGCGCATGAGACGCAGACGGCCGCCAAGCTGGCCGCACGTTTGCGGACTTTAGGCTACGACGTCACCGAGCACGTCGGTGGCACAGGGTTGGTCGCGATTCTTAAGAACGGAGCCGGGCCGACGGTCATGCTGCGCACGGAACTCGACGCGCTTCCTGTAGAAGAAAAAACCGGCCTTCCCTACGCGAGCAAGGTGCATGCAAAAGATGACGGAGGGCGCGACGTCCCAGTGATGCATGCCTGTGGCCACGATCTGCATATGGCGGCGCTGGTTGGGACGGCGGCCATCATGGCGCACAGTAAGGAAAGCTGGCACGGCACGCTGATTCTGATTGGCCAACCGGCCGAGGAGGCGATTGGCGGCGCGAGCGTCATGATCGCAGATGGGTTGTTCACGCGCTTTCCGAAGCCGTCGGTGGGCGTCGCGCTGCATGTCGCCAACGCTCTTCCTGCCGGACAAGTCGGCATCACTCCGGGCGTGTACAACACCAGCGCCGATTCCGTGCGCATCACGATCTACGGCAAAGGCGGACACGGGTCCATGCCGCATACAACCATCGATCCGATTGTGATCGCAGCACGTACGATTCTTGCGCTGCAGACGATTGTTTCGCGCGAAGTGAAGCCGGGCGAGACGGCCGTTGTGACGGTCGGTTATATCCGCGCGGGCACAAAGAACAACATCATCTCCGATCAGGCGGAACTCGGGCTCACGGTGCGAACTCGCAAAGCCGAAGTGCGAAAGCAAGTGTTGGCCGCCATCCAGCGAATTGCCAAGGCAGAGGCTGCCGCGGGCGGCGCGCAGAAGGAACCGCTGGTCGAGCGATTTGAAGGAGCTGATGCGGTGTACAACGATCCCGCGCTCGCCGCACGTCTACGGGTGCCGCTCGAGGCCGCGCTGGGCAAAGAGAATGTGATCGCCACGGAGCCGATCATGCCCTCGGAGGACTACTCGGATTACATTGAAGCCGGTGTGCCGTCGCTGTACTTCAGCCTGGGAGGCGCCGATCCGCAAAAGTATGCCGAGACAAAAGGCGTGGAAGGCATGTTGCCGTCGAATCACTCTCCGTTTTTTGCGCCGAACGTGAATCCGGCGCTGCACACGGGCATCAAGGCGGAGGTAGCCGTGCTGCGGAATTTACTGAACTGAATTTCGTTGTAAGCACGGGCTAAAAGCCCCAATTTTCTTCTGGCTCTGACGGCGCGGCTGAAGCCGCGCCCCTTCAAACCACTGCGCAAACGAATAGCCGCCATCCCGCTCTGCTATTCTGATTCTTCCCTGCCGCCATGAACAGTGCTGCGCCGCCAAGCCGTTGGATGGTTATTGTTGCGTTTGCGCTGGTCTACGTTTTCTGGGGCTCGACGTATCTTGCCATCGGTATCGGCGTCGAGCACATCCCTCCTGCCTTGATGTGCGCCGTTCGTTTCATAATCGCGGGCGTGGTGATGCTCGCCTGGTGCGCGTTGACCGGACGCCGCATTCGCCATTCGTCACGCGAACTGATGCACATGGCGGTGGTCGGCATTCTGCTTCTGATGGGTGGTAACCTGACGCTGTCGTATGCGGAGCAAGTTGTTCCAACTGGCCTCTCTGCCCTGCTGATCGCGGTGACGCCGCTCTGGTTTCTGGTGTTGGACAGCCTGTTGCTGGGGGACCACCACATCTCGCGGCGCGGCATAGTGGGCTTGTTGCTGGGGATCGCCGGCGTGGTAGTACTGATCTGGCCGAAAATCGTGACGCCCGCTTCGATCGGACGCCGCGAACTCTGGTGGTCGATCACCCTCATCGCCGGATCGTTCAGTTGGGCGCTCGGCTCCGTGCTCTCGAAAAAGTGGCAGAGCGCCGATCCCTTTAGCGCTACGGCGTGGCAGGTGACGTTCGCAGGATTCGCCAATCTTGTTTTCGCGATCCTGTTCGAGAAAATTTCGGACGTGACCTGGACCGCCCGTGGCGTGGGCGCAATTCTCTACCTGGTCGTGTGTGGTTCCTGGATCGGTTACACGGCCTACATCTGGCTGCTCCAGCACGTGCCAACCTCGAAGGTGGCGACCTACGCGTATGTGAACCCGGTGGTCGCGGTTTTTCTCGGATGGCTCGTCCTTCACGAACGGATTGATCACTACATTGTGTTGGGCAGTGCCGTGGTAGTGGCTTCCGTCGTGCTCGTCACGAGCGCGAAAATCAAGACGCGCACCGTTGCCGACAAACTTCCTCCGGTGGAGGCAGCGGGGGACTGATCTCCTGGTTTGAGGGAGTGCAGCTTATACGTGAGTGAGGCTTTCTGCACGCTGCATAAGAATTGTCATCATGAGCGTAGCGGAGGACCTGCTTTCTTCAGCAGTGGAGGAACGCAGGTCTTTCGCCACGCTCAAGATGACAATTGTTTTGTAATACTATTCCTCGGTTTCTTCCTCCGGCTCGTTGACGATGTCCATTACGCGGCCGCGGATGGAGAACGTGAGTTTCTGGGTGTCGTCGGGTTGAAAGGTTACTCGGGAGGGGGCGCGCTCCCACTTGGGCGCGGGACACTCTGAGTCGGGGGCATCGCCTCCGTCTGGTTCGCCCAATGCTTTCTTCAGGACCGGCTTCCGTCGACCCACTTGCGCCACCATCGCATATAGTTTTTTGCCGTCTTCAGACACGCCACAATAGGCGACGTAGTCGCGATACCAATTGGCGGTCGAATAGAATGGGTCGAACTCGGGCAGGACCAACTGCGAGATCTTCCCGCTGACCCGGTCCACCAGAAGCCAACCACCGCGCTGCCATTGCCAGCGCACAGCGTTCTCTTCAGGCAATGCATCATTCACGCGAAACATTCGCCGGACAGCAAACAAGCGGTCGGTCAAGTCGTGGGTCGCCCCGGTAGTGTATTCCTTCAAGCGCGTGTCCACGAACAGCGAGCGGACCTTCAGGTCGAGTAGCTTCTTTCCCGTGGCATCCGGCCATTGCACGGACATCCATTTCCCGAACGTGATGACGTGTGACTTGGGAAGCACCGCGCTTTGGCCTTCCGCGATCCCCAGTACGATGATCAAGAAAACAAGCCGTTTTCGCATAATTGGGAGCGTGGCACAATCCCAGGAATCCCGCTATGACGAGTGAACATGTAAAATGTTCGGTTTTCGAGTGCCTGTCGGAAATGCACTTTCCGCGAACCAATTCGTTGAAATGATCTACACTGACTAACGTCATGAATCCCCGCCCCGGGCAGTTCCGGACAACTCTTTCGCCCACGGCCAACTCTTATCAGAGTATGGGGGATGTTCTGGCTGGCCGGCGAAAGCCATCCATTCTGATCGTCGACGACAATCCGCAAGTTGCGGCGGTGTTGAGCGAACTGCTATCGAGACGTGGCTACCGCATCGTTGTGGCGCATAACTCCACCGCCGCCGAAGTTGAGATTCGGCGCGATCCTCCCGACCTCATCCTGCTCGATGTGGTTATGCCGGGCAAGACGGGTTACGAACTCTGTTGTGAGCTAAAAAGCAATCCGCTCACGCGTCTGATCCCGGTCGTGATGATCACTGGCCTGAGCACGCGGGAAGATCGACTGAAGGGAATCGAAGCTGGCGCCGACGATTTTCTCAGCAAGCCCATTTCTCCGGAAGAACTCTTTGCGCGCGTGAGTTCGCTTCTGAAGTTAAAAGAATTTACCGACGAACTGGAAACGGCGGAGTCGGTCATCTGCACGCTCGGCCTGAGTGTGGAATCGCGAGATCCATACACCGAAGGCCACTGTGAACGGCTGGCGCGGAACGCTTCCGAGATGGGACGGCATCTCAACCTCGATGAGGACAGTGTCGTGGCGTTGCGCCGCGGCGGTTTCCTGCATGATCTCGGGAAAATTGCCGTGCCCGATGAGATCCTGAAAAAGGGCAGCAACCTGACTCCCGCCGAATGGGAAATCATGAAGAGGCATCCCGTAACCGGCGAAACGATTTGCCGTCCGTTGAATTCGTTGCGCCTGGTGCTGCCGATCATCCGCAGCCATCATGAACATTCCGACGGCAGCGGGTACCCGGATGGCCTGCACCACAACGAAATCCCGCTGCTGCCGCGGATTCTGCAGGTGGTGGACGTATACGATGCGTTGCGCACCGAGCGTCCGTACAAGCCGGCGCTGACGCACGAGCATGCCGCCATCACCATGCGCGAGGAATCCCGTGCCGGCCTCTGGGACCACGAACTGGTCGCCGAATTCTTCCGCATGCTCGACCAGCGCAGCCAAGTCGCTTGAAAGCGGTTCTCAGTTCCCGGTTCTCAGTTCTCAGTAAGAGCCAGCAGTCGGCCTTTTCTCTGGAACAGAAACTGAGAACTGAGAACTGAGAACCGAGAACTGATTTGTTCAGCCTTGTCATCCCGGCTTACAACGAAAGCGCCCGGATTCGTCCCACGCTTGACGAAATTCTTCGGTACGTCGAAGAGCAGAAGTGGGATGCTGAGATTCTGATCGTGGATGATGGCTCGCGCGACGACACGGCCGAGATTGTTCGCGAATACAGTCGTTCTTACCCGCAGGTTCAGCTCATCCAAAACCCGGGGAATCGCGGCAAAGGATTTAGCGTGCGCAATGGGATGCTGCAAGCGCGCGGCGAGATCTGCTTATTCACGGACGCGGACCTATCCTCGCCGATTAGCGAAGCGGAGAAGCTGTTCGACGCCATCCGGCAGGGAGCGGACATTGCGATTGGATCGCGTTGGCTGCGCGCGGAAATGCAAACCGAGCGCCAGCCTCTTTATCGACAGGCCTTCGGACGTATCTTTAACTTGCTGCTGCGGCTGGTCCTGGGTCTGCATTTCATGGACACGCAATGCGGATTCAAAGCGTTTCGCCGTGAAGCTGCTCAGCAGATTTTTCCGCTGCAGAAGATCGAGCGTTGGGGATTCGATCCTGAGATTCTGTTTCTCGCCCGCCGGAAGGGGCTGCGTGCGGTTGAGGTGGCGGTAGTTTGGGCTCACAGCGAGGGTACGCGCCTGCATCCCTTTCGCGACGGCATCCGCATGTTTGGCGACGTGATGCGAATTCGCTGGAATGCACTGACAGGCGCCTACAACCACACGGCAGTCACTTCCACCGAAAGACTATAGAGCGGCAACCGCTGCTTGTACCTGAGCATGGAGCGCGACCATCCGGACGACGGCGTGGGTATCCGGCACCAGCGTGAATTTCGTCGCGCACGCTTCACACAGCCAGAAGAACTCGATTTTCTTAATCGGTTTGGGAGCGTTGGCGTCGATTCTCAGTTGACCGCTGGGTGTATCGAAGCGAAAAAGTTTGCCGACGTGGAGATGAAGAAAAGGTGCTGAGCAGACCGGATTGAAGCATTTCGAAACCATCTGGCATACCCACGATTTCTGGTTTCCATTTTACGACTAAATTCCCGTCCAAAGCTTTGTGCAAAGACACACGTAGGTTCATGGTGGGACTCTTGACCGAGGGCTTCCATCCGGAGATGAATGAGGCAATTGGGGGTGGCCCTATTGCCGGGCCGCAATCTTAAGCGGGCTTTTGTCGGCGACTGCTCGATACGCTCGTTTTCGCCGCGGCGCGCACAAAATCCGCGATTTGCGAACCCATTTCTTCGGTCGTGACGGTTCGTTCGCCCGCCCGCACCAGATCGCGCGTTCGGAATCCTCCTTTGAGTACCGACATCACGCCGGCCTCGACGCACTCGGCCTCCCGCTGCAACTGGAAGGTATGCCGGAACATGAGCGCGACCGACAGGATTGCGCCCAGTGGGTTGGCGATGCCCTTGCCCGCGATGTCTGGTGCCGATCCATGAACCGGTTCGTACAGGCCTACGGGGCCTCCGATGCTGGCGGAAGCGAGCAGGCCCAGCGAGCCTACGATTCCTCCGGCCAGATCCGAGAGAATGTCGCCGAACATATTTTCCGTGAGTACGACGTCAAACTCAGCCGGCTTAAGAACCAGCGTCATCGCAGCGGAGTCCACGTACATGTGCGAGAGTTGCACATCGTGAAATTCGCGCGCCACCTGCGTCACCACTTCACGCCACAGCCGCGAACATTCCAGCACATTCGCTTTGTCCACCGACAGCAGGCGTTTGCGGCGACTCTGCGCCAGCGCAAACGCGATGCGCGCGATGCGCTCGACTTCCGCTTCGCTATAACGCATCGTATTGACCGCCTGGCGGCTGCCGGCATCGCCATCGATCGAGCGCGGCTTGCCAAAATAAAGCCCCCCGAGCAATTCACGAACGATCAGGATGTCAGTTTTGTTTACAACTTCCCAGCGCAGCGGCGAGCTGTCGAGGAGCGCGGGATAGAACACTGCGGGACGAAGATTGGCGTATGCGCCTAATGCCTCACGCAGGCGAAGTAGTCCTGCTTCGGGACGAAGTTCGCGCGGATGATGATCAAAGGCTGGGCCTCCGACGGCTCCCAGCAGAACCGCCTGCGAGCGCAGACATGCCTGGATCGTGGCTGAAGGCAACGGATCGCCGAAGGCGGTTAAGGCGGCGCCTCCGACTTCTTTTTCGTCCAGCTCCAGCACGTGGCCGAAACCACTCGCCACTTCTTTCAGAACGTGAATCGCTTGGAGAGTAACTTCAGGACCGATTCCGTCGCCGGGCAGGGAAGTAACCCGCAGCTGCATAGCCCCCTCTAAAATAAGGTGTTAAGGATACGCGAATCGCAATGTTAAAGCGAGATGAATTTACAAAACTTTTGGCGGCAACTAAAAGGAAACCACGAAAGGAAATACTATCGACGATAGTAGATTGCAGAGGGAACTGAGCACTGCTCGACCAATCTAGCCTGCTACACACCCCAGAGATAGTCTTCCTGCTCGCCGTGATGATCGGCGAACGTGACAGCGACGGATGCGGACCCGAGGTTGCCGGGTGCAGGTGCCGGAAATGGCAACGGCGTTTCGTGAGACCCGACCATGGCCGATGCCGCCCGTGGGAACGGAATCGACGCAGCCGCCGGAGGAATTCTTTTGCCCTGCGTGCAAACTTCCTGGATCAATTCGAGCAGATGGCTGTCCTGCACTTTCTTGATCCGATCCGCGAGCACCACGAACTTGCGATACACCTCATCCAATTCGCGCCGATCAAACTGATGGCCGAGTTGTTCACAACGCAATGCCAGTGCGTGCCGTCCAGAGTGCTTGCCGAGTACGAGGCGCGAATCCGGAACGCCCACCGACTGCGGCGTCATGATCTCGTAGGTGAGCGGGTTCTTCAGCATCCCATCCTGATGAATGCCAGCCTCGTGCGCGAACGCGTTGCGTCCAGTGATGGCCTTGTTGGGCTGCACTGCGACCCGGGTGATCTCGGACAGCATCTGGCTGGACGCGTAAATCTGCTCGCCGACCACGCCGGTCTCGTACGGATAGCGGTCCGGACGAACCCGTATCGCCATCACAATTTCTTCCAGCGAAGCATTGCCCGCGCGCTCTCCGATTCCGTTGATCGTACATTCGACTTGCCGCGCTCCCGCCTGTACACCGGCCAGTGAATTCGCTACCGCCAGTCCGAGGTCGTTGTGGCAATGCGTCGAGATCGTGACTTTTTCGATCCCGGCAACGCGCTCACGCAGGATCCGCAGCAGGCGGCCATATTCGTCCGGCGTTGTGAAACCCACCGTGTCCGGAATGTTGACCGTGGTGGCTCCCGCCGCAACTACCGCTTCCACGACCTGACAAAGGAAATCCTGATCGCTGCGGGTCGCATCTTCCGGCGAGAACTCCACGTCCGGGCACAGCGCCTTGGCCCGGCGGACGGACTCGCGCGCCTGCTCCAGACATTGCTCGCGCGTGATGCGCAGTTTGTATTTGAGATGAATGTCCGAAGTCGCCAGGAATACGTGAATGCGCGGATGGGCCGCTCCCTGCAAAGCCTGCCACGCCCGGTCGATGTCACCCGGGCACGCGCGTGCCAGCGCCGCGATGATGGGCCGTCGCACCGATGCGGCAATTGCGTGCACGGCTTCGAAATCGCCTTCGGAGGCAATCGGAAAGCCGGCTTCAATCACGTCCACGCCGAGGCGATCGAGTTGCTGGGCCAGGCGCAGTTTTTCCTGCACGTTCATACTGCAGCCCGGAGACTGTTCGCCGTCACGAAGTGAGGTGTCGAAGATGGTGATGCGCGGCCGATCCATGAATCTCATCCCTCCGATAAATATCCATCTAGCTTATGAATCGGCGGGACAAAAGAAAAGTTTATTATGTTTACGTAATAATTAGAAATATTACTATTATAAGGTGTACTTATGTAACACCAATGTTTATTATCAGACGCGGACGTGCCAGTTCCACTGAGAACTGAGAACCGAGAACTGCACTTATGGACTTATCTCAACTGGAAGTCTTCCTCACCGTGGCTCGCGAGCGCCGATTCGGACGTGCGGCCGAGAAACTTTTTCGCACCCAGTCAGCGGTCAGCCAGACCGTCCGTAAACTTGAGTTGGAGATTGGCGAGCCTCTATTCGACCGCTCCTCGCGCGACGGCGTGCTTACCGACGCCGGACGCGTTCTCCAGGAATACGCGGAGAAGCTGCTCAATCTGCGCCAAGACGCACAGGAAGCTCTAGTCGAGCTGCGCGAATTGCAAAAAGGCAAACTGGTGATGGCCGCCAACGAATTCACCGCGCTCTACCTGCTGCCGGTGCTGGCGGAATTCCGCCGTCTGCACCCGATGATCCGGATCACGGTGCGGCGATCGCTGGGCAGCACGATCCCCGACGACGTGTTGAAGCACAACGTCGAAATGGGTGTGCTCTCGTACGATCCGCAGGCGCCGCAGCTTCGGTCGGCGGTAGTGTACCTCGATGAATTGGTGTTTGTAGTTCCGCCCGGACATGCGCTAGCCTCGGCGGGAGAGGTCAGCATTCGTCAGCTGGGCGCGGAATCGTTCGTCGCGCACATCGTGAGTTCCCCTTATCGCGACAAAGTCATCGAAGCCTTCCGTCAGCACAAGACGCCTCTCCACATGGACGTCGAGTTGCCCACGTTGCAGGCCATCAAGCGCTTTGTGAGTATGGGAAACGGTGTGGCGCTGGTGCCTGCGATCAGCGTGGAAAATGAAATCAGTCGGGGAGAACTGGTGCGAATACCCGTGCGCGAGTTGCACTTCCAGCGCAAGCTGCGCCTCGTGCATCGGCAGGAGTCCACGCTCTCGCACGCCGGACGCGCCTTCCTGAAAGTTGCAGAACAGTTTGCGAAGGACCGCGGCGGACACTATCGCTTTCAGCGGGAGAAGTAGTGTCGGCAGTCAGCACTCAGCGATCAGCATTCAGAACACTGCAATTTACGATTCTGCGGCCCGGACGGTTCTTGGGATGGGCACGACTTCGTAAAATGGTTTTGGATTCAGTCATGCTTTTTAACCTCACCCCCCCGAAGTAATCGATAAAGGTAGGATTGTCGATGTCATATTGTGCTTCCCCGATTTTTCAATTTGCTCAGGATGCCGGCAAAGGCGATTGTGCCGGTTGCACCCTTCTCTTCAGGACGGCGGCGGAGATCAGAGTGATGACGAGCCCGATCGGGAAGGGTTCGATGAACGTCATCGCTGCGTTGAGGAACGGGTTGTCGTACAGCTCCTTGTATTTTTTCACTTGTTGAAGCTGCGCCAGGATGGCTGCATCGCCTGCGCCCGAGGCCTTGAGCTTCTCCACAGCATGGGCGCCAAAGTTGTCCCAGAACCCAGGCAGGAAGTTGTAATAGAGAACTTCCCAAGTCACCACATAAAAAACACAAGAGATCAGAGTGATGGAGATGCCAACGGCAAACGCCTTGGTAAAGGTGATTTGCCCATTGCTGACTTCGTCGCGATACGAGCGGATGCCGAAGTACACCAGCAAAAACGAGAGCACAATGGCCGTGTAGCCGACGACGTAGCCGCGGTCACCACCGATCCTGTCGAGGAATGGCACGGTGGCCACCATCATGAGCGACGAAACAGCGCCAGAAATCAGGCCGAAGGTGAGTATGGTCTTTTTCATCTCGATCTTTATCCTTTGCGTTTGGGTTCAAGCAGCGCGCGACAAATTCCCAGGAGCCTGATAATTGACAATCTAAATCGTTGATGGCCGATTGAATCAGGGTGTTTTATTTCTGTTGTCCCAATTTTTTGGTTCCCACAGCTCCACTTTGTTTCCATCTGGGTCCATGATCCAGGCAAATTTTCCGTTCTCGTGTGACTCAGGACCTTTCCAGATTTCGACTCCGCCAGCCTTAAGCTGCTCGATCATCCCCGCCATGTCGTCAACCCGATAATTAATCATGAAGCTTGATTGGCTTGGGCTAAACCAATCGCTATCTTTAGCTGCGACATGCCATACGGTCAGCCCCTTATCTTCCGCCTTATCGTCAGGCCACCTAAGTACCGTCCCTCCGAAATCCTCAAGCTGCATCCCAAGGTGTTTTTGATACCAGGCCGCAAGAGCCTTGCTATCATTTGTCGATTTAATGAATACTCCGCCGATCCCCGTTACTTTGGCCATCCCGTACCCCTTTTCAGAAAATGTTGGTCCGGCAAAATTGTGTTTCCGTGTCTCCCGTGCACAGCAAAGGTGATTGCGCACGCACCATACCACGTCAGGCAGGGTCTCTGTCGTCACCCTTTTGGATGATTTTGGGCTGCGGAGACAAAAATCATTCATTTGAGTGAGTAGTTCAAGGGAGCAGGCCGAATTCCTTGCCGAGTTGGACAGCCTGCGTGCGTCGGCGGGCCCCTAGTTTGTCGAAAACACGGCTGGAATGGGTCTTGACCGTGTTCTCGCTCACATAGAGCTTCTCCGCGATCTCCCGGTTGCTCATGCCTTGGGCGATCAGTTCAAGGATCTCAAACTCGCGGCGGGTGATGCCGAGGTCCTCGCGTTTCTTCTCGTCCGCAATGAACGGTCCCCCGGCAGCAACGGCGACGGGGACTTCCTTCACAACGATCATCTGCTTCGTTCCCGTCAGCTTGAGGCCGAGCCAGATACCAAGGGCGGCAAAGGTCAACGCGATCAGTCCGCCGTAGATTTCGATGGAATGTTCGATTACCAGGAACCGATACTCAGTCCACTTCAGCACGGAAATCAGGATTCCACCGATGAGCCCGTAGATCAGCACGTGACGCTGCATAAGTCCCAGGGGGAAAAGATTCCCACAAAGACTATCCCGGTCTGTGGTCCCCAGCAAGACCAGCTTCATGATTGATTACGGGAAGAGAAGAATGATATTTGGGAACTGGGGGATGCGGGTGGAAAGGAGTCCGACTCTACGCCGAACGAACCTCTTCCTGGTGCATTGCGGCGATCGCTTCGGCTACGCTTCCGTGGGCATCGAAGACCGCAACCAGATTGGTAAGTTCCAGCAGGCGGCGGACGGAAGCGCGCGGGCTGGCAAACTTCAGCGTGTATCCGGCCGCCTCGGCCCACATGTGCAATAGGACAAGTTCGCCCAGGCCGGCGCTATCGACGGCATCGACTCCGGTCAGATCGACCACCATCCGACGCGCCGAGGGCAGCGCTTCGGCCACGATATCGGTGAGCGCCCGCGCTTCCGATTCGAAGATGATGCGACCCTGGCAGTGCAGCACCACCGCCCCGCCCGACTGCGCTTCCAGGCTGAGTTTGAGTCTCTTCTGGTGTCCCATCGGGGCAGGCGGAATCCGCGAACCCAAAACGCCAGCTAGATTTTCCGGTTTCATGCCTCTAAGTTAGGCTGAGACAAGTAATCTGTGGTTGCGGCCAAGTAAAAATTTTGTTAATTCGCGACGGCGGCTTCGTTGGGACGAAGTTGCTGATCCAGGAGACTCGGGAATGAAAATCCACCTGATTTCAGCCTTGGTGGCGATCGGGCTGTTGGCAATCCTGGCCTGCAACCGGGGCCCAGCCCATGAGTCAACCGAAGACTCGAATTTGGATCATGTTTCTCAGGGTCCGCGCCTGACGCCGCAGCGTCTGACGCACGGCCTCGCGAAACTCGACAAGTCCAACAAATTGCCTTTCGACGTTCCGGCCCACCAACTGACTCCGCGTCTGACGGGAAATTTTTCCTCTTTTGTGCAAGGCTCGGGAGGCGCTCGCATCAACGACGAGTCCGCCGATGTTGAACTCATGGTGATGACTGAAGACCAATACGATGCGTACATCCATCACCGTAGCGCCGAGTCTCTCTATGCGATCGATCCTTCGCACGATCACAGTGTGAGCATCGCCCTCCCCAGCACTCAGGACACCGGAGCGCACTACTACGCAGTGTTTCGGCGCAACAACGACGCCAAGACTCCGGTCTGGGTGAATGCCGATCTGACGGTGGAGTTCGAAGGCACGCCGTAAAGGCGAGGTCTACCGCCACACCCTGAGTTGGT
>JAYTFO010000457.1:0-4171 GCA_043734305.1 Acidobacteriota bacterium
CGCCGCAACTCCCGATCCATCCCGCCTTGAATGATGCCGAACAGGGACTGCGTCGCCTGCTGCGAGCTCCGAGCCGCGAGCTGCGAGCCCCCTCTTTCATCACCAGCCACCGACCACTGACCACCGACCACTGGTTCTGGCTGATTGCTGACTGCTGACTGCTGAGTGCTCCCCCTCCACGGCACTTCCCCCCGATGCTCCTCAAAATATGCCTTACTCCGCGCCGCCCACCGCAGCGTCAACTCCATCGAAGCCCGCGCCCGGGCCGCATCCGCCGGATACTCCGTACACTCATCAAACGCCATGATGATGTCCGCGCCTAGCCCAATCTGCGCCGCCATCGCACTCTCCGGACTAAAGAAGTGCGACGACCCATCCAGATGCGACCGGAACGTCACCCCCTCTTCACTGACCTTGCGCAGCTCCGTCAGACTGAAAACCTGAAACCCACCCGAGTCCGTAAGGATCGCCCGATTCCAAGCCATGAACCCATGCAACCCACCCATCCGCCGCACCGTCTCCACCCCCGGCCGCAAATAGAGGTGATAGGTATTCCCCAGCAGAATCTGGACGCCGAGTTCTTCCAGGATGTCCTGCGGAACGCCCTTGACCGATGCGAGCGTGCCAACCGGCATGAAGACTGGCGTTTCGATCTCGCCGTGCGGCGTGATGAGTTTGCCGAGACGGGCGGGACCGCTCGTGGCTTCAATTTGAAGTTGGATGGACACTGATTAGGATTCTAAACGGAGTGCACCCGTCAGATGATCGCAGAACCGCACCCCTCGCGACTGCCGTGCCCTCCCCACGACCTTCGGTGGTATGCTTTTTTCGCAGCCTGTGGCTTTTTAGCGAGTTTCACCCCATCGTAGTCGGGTAGCGATAACCGAATGCGAAATGAACCCGTTCCACAACATCGCTAACCCCCGGGCCCCAGAGACCATCCAAGCCACCAGAAAGAAGTGATCAAAATGGATTTCCTCAGATATGGTCGCGTCCCCACACTCTTGCTGCTGGCTGCGCTCACTGGCTGCAGTCAACCGCAAAACTCGCAGGACCTGAAAGAGAAAACCGCGCAAGCAACGGCGGAGGTGAAGCGCGATGCCCAGGCTGTGGCGGCAGGAATCCGCGAGGGCTGGAGCCGCGACAAACCACTCGATTTAAATACCGCCACCAAAGATCAGTTGATGAGCCTGCCGGGCGTGACCCCTGCACAAGCAGACCGTGTGCTTGCGAGCCGTCCCTATAACGAACCCGGCGACCTGGTGACGCGGCACATCATGCCGAAGGCCGCGTACGACAAAATTGCAAACCAAGTCACGGCCAAGAAATAACCGCCAGGAAATAGCGACAAGAAATCATCACCACAGGGTCTAAGATTTCACGATCTTGAACACCGCGGCCGCCCCGCACATGATTCATCCTGTGACTGACCCCATCCCCGTCGGCGTACGCGCCATCGCCGCACTCTTCGCCCTCTGCGGAATCTATCTGGCGACGATCGGTCTCACCATGCTCGCCCGCCCCGGTTTGCTCTCGATGTCCACCGGCGCACCACTCCTCTTCGGCCTCGAACTCGCCGGCCCGTACATGTTCCTGCTGATCGGGCTCGCTGCCGGAGTAATCGCCTGGGGTCTGATGCGTCTCAACAACCTCATCCGCCACGCCGCCGTCCTCGCTGCCATCGCCGGAGTCGTGATGCTGGTGCCATCGGTGTCCGGCGCCGTCGTCATGGTGCAACTGAAGCCGCTGGCCCTGGGCGGACTCGGCATCATCATCCGCGTGATGGTTGCGTGGTACCTGTCGCAAGCCCACATCGCGGACCACTTCAAAGCGCCGTCGGCGTAACAAAAAGAAAAAGGGCGACGAAGCCGCCCAAAAAATAATCCGCGTAAATCCGTGTCGATCCGCGGGAAAGAAGTTACTTCTTGGCCGAAGAAGATTCCCCCACTCGTTCACTGACCGCAAACGTCAGCTTGCCCTTCTCCGCATCGACGATCACATGATCCCCGTGCAGTACTTCGCCATCGAGAATCTTCAGCGCCAGCGGATCCTGCACCAGCTTCTGAATCGCCCTCTTCAGCGGACGCGCTCCAAAGTTCGGATCATAACCCTCGGTGAACAACAACTCTTTCGCGCGATCGGTCAGCTCCAGCGAAATCTTGCGGTCCGCCAACAGCCGCCGCAGGTCTTCGAGCCGCAGTTCGACGATCTTCACCAACTGCTCCTTGCCCAGTGGACGGAAAATAATAATGTCATCCACCCGATTCAGAAACTCCGGCTTGAAGTGCGCGTGCAGAGCGTCCATCACCAGTTTGCTCGCGCGCTCGAACGCCTCCGGAGTCAGGCCACTCTCCGCCTGCAAATACGCCGACCCCAGGTTCGACGTCATGATGATCACCGTATTCTTGAAGTCGACCGTCCGGCCTTTGCCGTCGGTGAGGCGGCCGTCGTCCATGATTTGCAGCAGGACGTTGAACACATCGGGATGCGCCTTTTCAATTTCATCGAACAGCACCACCGCATACGGACGCCGCCGCACCTGCTCGGTCAGTTGTCCACCCTCGTCGTACCCGACATATCCCGGAGGCGCGCCGATCAGCCGCGACACAGCATGCTTCTCCATGTATTCCGACATGTCGATGCGCAACAACGCGCGCTCATCGTCAAACAGGAATTCAGCCAGCGCCCGCGCCAGTTCGGTTTTTCCGACGCCTGTTGGTCCAAGAAAAATAAAAGACCCAATCGGACGCTTCGGATCGCTCAACCCCGCCCGCGACCGCCGGATCGCATTCGCCACCCGCTCCAGCGCCGCATCCTGCCCAATCACCCGCAGCCGCAGACGGCCTTCCATGCCAATAAGCTTCTTGACTTCGCCCTCCAGCATCTTCGATACCGGAATGCCCGTCCACTTGGATACGATCTGCGCGATATCCTCTTCGTCCACTTCCTCTTTCAACATTCTTGTTGTGGGTCGGACACTCTTGTCCGACGCCTTGTCCGCCGGCGAAGTGAGCTTTTTCAACTCCTCTTCCGCCTGCCGCAGCAGCCCGTACCGAATTTCCGCCACCCGCTGCAAGTTGCCCTTGCGTTCTTCGGCCTGCTCTTCCGTCTTGAGCGCTTCGATTTTTTCCTTGAGCGCCCGGGCCTGCGCAATCCCGTCTTTCTCCAGCCGCCACTTCGCCTTCAACGCATTGGACTGCTCGCGAATTCCAGCCAGCTCTTTTTCCACCACGGCCGCGCGCTCGCGCGAGTTTGCGTCGTCTTCCCGTTTCAATGCCTGCTTCTCGATTTCGAGTTGTGTCGCACGCCGCTCCAGTTGGTCGATCTCGGTCGGCATGGAATCGATCTGGATGCGCAACGAAGCCGCCGATTCGTCCACCAAGTCGATTGCTTTGTCGGGCAGAAACCGGTCGGAGATATAACGATGCGACAACGTGGCCGCAGCGACGATGGCCGAATCCTTGATGCGCACACCATGATGCACTTCGTACTTTTCCTTCAGCCCTCGCAGGATCGCGATCGTATCCTCGACCGTCGGCTCGCCCACAAACACCTGCTGAAAGCGACGTTCGAGGGCTGCATCTTTCTCGATGTACTTGCGATATTCGTTCAGCGTGGTCGCGCCGATCGCGCGCAAGTCGCCGCGCGCCAGCGCCGGCTTCAGCATGTTCGAAGCATCCATCGCGCCTTCGGACGCGCCCGCCCCGACCAGCGTATGCAGCTCGTCAATGAAAAGGATGATCTGTCCGTTCGAATCTTCAATTTCTTTCAGCACCGCCTTCAACCGATCTTCAAATTCGCCGCGATACTTCGCGCCCGCCAGCATCGAGCCGAGATCGAGCCCGACTACCCGCTTGTTCTTCAACCCTTCGGGCACATCGCCCGAGACGATTCTCTGCGCCAGCCCTTCGACGATTGCCGTCTTACCCACGCCCGGCTCGCCAATCAGCACCGGATTATTTTTCGTTCTCCGCGACAACACCTGCACCACCCGCCGAATCTCTTCATTGCGCCCGATTACGGGATCAAGCTTCCCGCGCCGCGCCAACTCCGTCAGATCTTTTGCATAGCGCTCCAGCGCCTGATACTTCGCTTCCGGATTCTGGTCCGTAACTTTTTGCGATCCGCGAACTGCTTGCAGCGCCTTGAGAATCGCCTCGTGCGTCGCCCC
>JAYTFO010000458.1:0-7033 GCA_043734305.1 Acidobacteriota bacterium
GAGAGGCAGGGAAGAATGAGCGCCGCTTCGCCGGTTACCAGATGGGAACGGTTGAGGCGGGTGGCGATGGAAACGGTCAGCCGCGTTTTTCGCAGGCCCCCGGCGACAGCATTGGTGTCAGGCGTGGCCGAGAGGAAATTTCCGCCCAAACTTAGGAACACGCGTACTCGTCCGGCAACCATCGCCTCGATTGCTTGCACGGTGTTGTAACCCGGCGTGCGGGGGCACGAGATCGCAAACTCCCGCTCCAGCGCTGCGTAGAAACTTTCCGGCATGTGTTCGGCGATGCCCATGGTTCGATCGCCCTGCACGTTGGAGTGTCCGCGGACGCAGAACAGGCCGGCGTTGGGGCGTCCGATGTGGCCTCCGATGAGCAGCAGGTTGGTGAGTTCGCGGACGTTGTCGACGGCGTTCTCGTGTTGTGTCAGGCCCATGGCCCAGCACGCGACCGTGCCGCGACTCTTCGCCAGCAACGCGGCGGCTTGCTCGATCTGCGCGCGCTCAATGCCAGACTCGCGGACAATCAAATCAAATTCTGCCGCTTCGATGTGCCGCCGGTACTCGTCAAAGCCGCTGGTATGCGAGGCAATGAAGTCTTTATCGATCGCGTTGTGGGTTAGCAGACATTTGGCCAGGCCCTGCAGCAGCGCGACGTCGCCATTGATCCGAACTTGCAGATATAGATCGGCGAGCGCAGTGCCATTGCGCAAAATCGCCATCGGGTCCTGGGGATGGACGAAGCGGGTCAGGCCGACTTCCTTCAGCGGATTGACGGCGATGATTCGCGCGCCTCGTTTTTTCGCCACCTCCAGCGAGGCCAGCATGCGCGGATGATTCGTCCCCGGATTCTGGCCGAGGATGATGATGACGTCGGCGCCTTCCAAGTCGTCGAGGGTCACGGTGGCCTTGCCCGCGCCCAGCGCTTCGCGCAAAGCGAATCCCGACGACTCATGACACATGTTGGAGCAGTCCGGCAAATTGTTCGTACCAAAGCGGCGGGCGAGGAGTTGAAAAAGAAATGCTGACTCGTTGATCGCTTTGCCGCTGGTGTAGAAGACCGCTTCGTCAGGTGTCGAGCAGGCGCGCAATTCGTCGGCAACCAGGCGGAAGGCGTCCTCCCATGCGATGGGGCGATAGTAGTCTTCAGCTACCGGAAGAAACATCGGTTGCGCGATGCGTCCCTGGGCGTTTAACCAGAGGTCGCTGTGCCGTGCAAGTTCGGCCACCGAGTGCCGCGCGAATATCTCCGATCCGCACAGACGGGTGGATGCGTCGTCGGCAAAGGCCTTGGCGCCGTTCTCGCAGAATTCAAGGGTGTGGGGCTTGCCATCGGGATCGGCCCAGGCGCACCCCGGACAATCGAAGCCGTCGATTTTGTTGACCATCCGCCAGGCGTCGTAAGTTCGTCCCGGGCCCAACTGGCGCAGGGAAACGAGTAGCGAGTTGACGGCGGCCGGCAGCCCCGTTGAAGCGGTGGGCCGATTCTCAATAGTTGGCCCGTCGGATTCCAGAGGCGGCTCGGGAGAGAAGTCGCGCATCGGGCCAGTATAGGGCTATTGAGTCATTGAATCATTGAGAGATTGAATCATTGAGCCATTTGAAAGACCGGCTGACTGACTCAATGATTCAATTCTTTCTTGCCCCTGGGTCTATAATGGAAGCATTGGTTCGGGGTGCTCCGTGCCGTTCCGCTGTCGCCCGCTTCTGGTTGTCCTTTTCGGCTGTGTTCTGGTTGTCGCCGACAATACTCCGCCTCCTCGCATGACCAAGGAAACGCGTCAGGAAATCATCCGCGTGTTCAACGCCGAGTTGTGCTATGTCCGGACGAATTTTCCAATGGGCAAGACCGGGCTGAAACTCAGGAACGGAGTGCTGACTCCCAATGGCGACGACCTCCAGCACCTGATGGCGTTGTGGGGACCGGCTGCGAAAGCGGGTGATCAGGCGCGCATCACCGACCTCGTGATCAAGGCCGACTACATTCACATTGAGTTGAACGGCGGTCCAGTCAAGAAGCAGAAGTGGTATCAGCGCATTGAGGTGCAAGGCGCGGGAGGCTCAACTCCGATCGCACCCTCGGATTCAAATGCGAATGCTCGCGGGTCTTTCGTGGACGTCTACTTCGACAAGTACGTGCCGGAAATGACGGGGCCTGAATTGAAGCAGGTGCTGCGTCCGGTACTCGATTTTGAGTCGAAGTCGGCGCTCGAAGCCTACCTGGAAACGGTTTCGCCGAAAATCAAAGAGGCGATCAAGAACCATCACGTGCTGGTCGGGATGAACCGGGAGATGGTGATGTGCGCGAAGGGGCGTCCGCCGAAGAAGTTGCGCGAGCACGCTGATGAAGTCGAATACGAAGAATGGATTTACGGCGAGCCGCCGCAGGACGTGGACTTCGTACGCTTTGTGGGCGAGGAAGTGGCACGAGTTGAGACCATGAAAGTTAGCGGCGAGAAAGAGATTCGCACGGAAAGGGAAGTCGATCTGCCGACAGCCGTCGCCGCCGACAAGCTGCAGGAGCGGCCCGTGAATGCGCCGACTTTAAGGCGTCCCGGGGAAGACATGCCGGAAGGGAAGCCCGCAGGCGGCGTCAATCAAACGGCCCCGGTGTCTGTGCCGCCACCGAGGGATCCGGGCGGGACGGCGGCTCCGAACTACCAGGGCCAGCCGACTGCCTGACCTTCCACCGAATGAGTCTGTCATCCCGGGCGCAGCAAGGGATCCGCAGCTCTCCAGCAAAATGCAGATCCCTCGCTCCGCTCGGGATGACAGTTCTTAATTTTGGGTTCGCCCCACTGCCCCGTCTTTACTTTGTTTCGCTCCGACTGGATGATGGGCGGTCTTGGGCGGGCGATTCATCTTCGCGGACGCTGTTTCCGTCTTTGCCTCCGCAACCTTCTTGCGATTGTAGTCGCGAACGATCCCGGCCACGTACGCGCGCGTCTCGCGGTACGGCGGAACTCCGCGATACTGTTCCACGCGCTGCGGTCCGGCGTTGTAAGCCGCCAGCGCCTTGACCAAATCGAAGTGGTAGCGTTCCAGAAGCTGCCGTAGATAATGCGTTCCGCCTTCCACGTTCGCTTCTGGATCGAAAGGATTCGTCACACCCAGCCGCCCTGCTGTCCCCGGCATCAGCTGCATCAACCCCAACGCGCCGTGGCGCGACACCGCGCGCGAATTGAATCCGCTCTCGGCATGGATCACGCTGTTCACCAGGTCGGGATCAAGATGGTACGTGGCGCTCGCCAAGTTTACGACGTGGTTCAAATCCACGGTGGAAGTTGCGTTCGATGGCGGAGCCGCAGGCTGCGGCGGTCGAGAGAGGTCCTTTTCGAATCCCTCAATGTCAGAGGTCGGCACGTCAACGTAGCCCGAGTCACTGGCTTCCAGAAACAGTCGCGTATTATCGCCCACCACCTGGCGGCGCTCGTGGCGAATCGTGAAGCCGTTGCGCAGGAGCGCCAAGTCGGCCGCGGCCGCGCAACCTGAGAACAGCGCTACTGCCAACGCAGCGGCCATGATCGTCCTGCGAATTGGATTTCTTCCACTCATTCCACTTTGCTCAGCACCGGTCCCAGCGGAGTCCCACGCAGTACAAGGTCGATGGCTGCCGCCACGCCGCTTTCTGCGTTGGAGCGCGTCATCGTCCAGCCGCGCCCGCGCAACTCCTCCGAGGCATTCTCCATGATAAAAGGCCGCCCCGCGAACGCAAGCATCTCAATGTCGTTGTAGTTGTCACCAACGGCCATGACCTGATCGCGGGTAATCCCCCGATGATTAGCCCAGCGCTCCAAAGCATGCCCCTTGGAACAGCCGGCGTTAAGCACGTCGACAATCGACAAGTCGCGTCCCGGATACTCGGTACGGAGTACTGTAATGGGCAGCCCGCTGCGGGCGAGCGTCTGCAAGGCCTGCTGCATGAGCGCGACCGGCCCGCAGAACATTGCCTGCACGGGATCGGTGGTCAGGGCGTTCTCGATGGGAATCACGAACTCAATGTACTCCATGTTCTTCTGTAGCCAGTGCCGGATACTGCCTTCCAGTTCCTGAAGATGCTCGAGCACAATCGCGCCCAGCCCTTCCTTGTCAAAAGTGAGAACGGTTTGACCGCGAAATTCTTGCATCGCACGGCAAAGATCGCGGCAGGTTTGTTGAGGCAGCAGGTCGCGGTGAAAAGTCTCTCCGGAAAGCGAGCGAGTGACGGCGCCATTACAGCAGATCAGCCACAGGTCGAACCCCAGTTGCTTTGCAATCGGCAGCGCAAAGGCATGCCGTCTCCCAGTTACAAGGATCACTTCGATCCCCTGCGCATGGGCGTTACGCAACGCCGCCAGATCGGTTCCGGAAATATGAAATTCAGGGTTCAGCAGGGTGCCGTCGATATCAACGGCAATCAGGCGGAGGGAATCGGCGGCCACAGTCGATTTTAACATCTGTAGCGCCGGCGCCTCGCCGGCAATTTGTCTTGCGCAGGACGGCGTCTTCACAAGCATGAAGTGAACCCGCTGAGAAGTTGTGCGACAATCGTCTCCTCGGAGACCATGCATGAAACTGCGATTCCTGCTTGCGCTATTGGCCCTGACCCTGCTTCCCGCGGCTTCACCCGCACAAACCGCCGACACATCCGGCAAGCCCTTCGTGGTCGAGTACTACTACAAAGCGAAGTGGGGTTCCGCCGACGAGTTCCTCCAACTCTTCAAGAAAAATCACTACCCACTTCTCAAGAAGCAAGTTGAAATGGGCCGCATGCTCAAAGTCTGGATCGACCAGCCGCGCTATCACACCACCGAAGACGGCCGCTGGGATTATCGCGTCACCATCGTGTTCAAGAACGCAACGGTCGCGAATGAGCCGTTCGACGAAACCGAAATCAAGAAGCAGCTCTGGCCCGATCAAGCGACCTATCAGAAGGAAGAGCAGCGCAGGTTTGAGATCCTGCTGTCGCATTGGGATCTGCCAGTACGGACTTTGGATTTGGACGGGAAATAGAACTTAATCTAGTTTTGTCATCCCGACCCCGAGCTTGTCGAGGGGGAGGGATCTGCAGTTCGCCGGCACAATACAGATCCCTCGCTCCGCTCGGGATGACAGTTTCGAAGGGTATGATTTGCACCTGTCGCCCCGCCTTCCACCACGGGCTCTAGCCGTCGATCTTCAAGAAGTTCGCCACCAACTTCTCGTGCCACTTCCACGGCAGTATCCTCTTGAACGCCAGCTGAATCTTTGCGTCGCGACCGACTAGGTACCGCAGCCGCGGATTCATATCCTGCGCGACCGCAACGATCAACTTGGCGACTTCCATCGGATCGCGTTTCGGGATGGCCCCTACGCGTTCGCGCATTCGTAAACTCCGTTGGAAGTTTGGCGATGCTTCTGTCGTTGCTTTCTCGCCCATCACCACTCCCCGCGTCCAGATATCCGTCTGAAACGAACCGGGCTCAACCAGAACTACCTTGATCCCCAAAGCGTTCACTTCCAGCCGCAACGACTCCGACCAGCCTTCCAGTGCAAACTTTGACGCCGAATAGCTGGAGATCGAAACGCTTCCATGCAGACCCGCGATCGAGGACACCATGATGATGTGTCCCGCCTTCTGACGACGCATCGTCGGCAGCACCGCTTGCGTCATTGCCACCGAGCCAAAGAAATTCGTGTCGAACTGCATGCGAATCTCTTCCAGCTTCAAGTCCTCGGCGAACCCAGCCACGGCAAAGCCCGCGTTGTTTACGAGCACATCGATTCGCCCATAGTCGCGCAACACGCTGTCGACAAATCCGGGGATGGTATCGAATTCGGTCACGTCGAGTCGACGTACGTCGATCTTTTCTGCGACGGCCGCCGAAGTTGCCGCTTCGTCCAGCTTGGCGCGCCGCCCCAGATCGCGCATCGACGCCACCACCCGAAACCCCGCCTTGGCCAGTTCGACCGCTGTCAGCAATCCGAAACCGCTGGATGACCCAGTGAGCACTGCGATTTTGTCAGACATGATTTCCCATCATAACGGTTGCGACGAATCAAGGCTGCTGGGCTCGGAAGACTTCACGCAATTCGATTGCTAAGAAGCGCAGCTCGCCGCGTAATTTGCGCCATACAATCCCTGCGCGTTTGCAATGGCCCACGCAATAAGAGAACATATCTGTTTGCCTACATCTCATTGAAGTCATAAGGACTGATCGCAAATGCCAACTCCCCGCAAGAATGGCAGTAAGCCGGTGCGCGTCGAAGTGATGACGACCAGCCGGTCCGAGGGTTTTGAAACCAAGCCCGCCAAGGGCAAGCTGGGCGTCATGATCCCCGGCATGGGCGCCGTTTCGACTACGTTCGTCGCCGGCGTGGAAGCCATCCGCAAGGGCCTCGCGGCTCCGATCGGCTCTTTGACACAGATGGGTACGGTTCGCCTCGGCAAGCGTACCGACGGACGTTCTCCCAAGATCAAGGACTTTGTCTCGCTCGCCTCGCTCAACGACCTCGTCTTCACCGGCTGGGACATTTTTGAAGACGACATGTATACCGCCGCTTCCAAGGCTGGCGTACTCGAGAAGGACCTCCTCAAGCAGGTCAAGGGACGCCTCTCCTCCATCAAGCCGATGAAGGCCGTCTTCGATCACAACTACGTCAAGAAGATCGACGGACCGAACGTCAAGAAGGGCAAGAACAAGATGGATCTGGCGGAGCAACTGCGCCAGGATATTCGCGACTTCAAGAAATCCAGCGGCGCCAACCGCCTGGTGACGATCTGGTGTGCGTCGACCGAAACTTTTATCAAGCCGTCCGCCATTCATCAAAGCGTGCAGTCCCTTGAGAAGGCAATGCTGAAGAACGATCCGAAGATTGCGCCCTCCATGCTGTATGCCTACGCTTCGCTGAAAGAAGGCGTGCCCTTCGCAAACGGCGCGCCAAACCTGACCGTCGATATTCCTGCGATCCTTGAACTGGCGCGCGAAAACGAAGTGCCGATCTGCGGCAAAGACTTCAAGACCGGCCAAACCTTGATGAAGACCGTGCTCGCGCCCGCTTTCAAAGCTCGCCTGCT